>CAZTWB010000008.1:0-24371 GCA_964617035.1 uncultured Candidatus Saccharibacteria bacterium | reverse complement strand
ACTAGGCGGCTTGGCGTTATCAAATAGATAAATAAATAACCACCTATAGGTGGTTATTTATTAAGTATGCACCAAAGCTATTTGCGTTTTTTGGATTTTGCCGTAGATTTTTTCTGAGATCCTTTTGTGGATATTGTTACCTTAGAAGGTGTATGTGTAGATTTTTTTGATGAAACCTTTACCGCAAAAGACTCACCAGCAAAAACTAAAGCATAAAGATTAAAACCTATCAAACCTCCAACCAGTGGAGCGACAAAATATTCGATACCCCAAGATTGAATTCCTAAAGCAACTGCAGGATTTAATACTCCGTTAGAAACTACAGATGCTATAATCACACCCAAAGTCAGCGAGCCACCTATTGTTGAAGCTTTTTTGCCACCCTCGAGTCCCTGATAAACAGCTGAACCTATTCCAAACGTAAATATCATTGTGCCAACCATTTCAGCAGTAAAAATCCGCCAGTCGAAACTCTTACTTCCAATGCTTGGTATAGTGTTGTTAATAAGATAGACGTACAACTTCCAGGCAAATATCGCTCCGATAAACTGTGAAACTATATACAGAATACCTTTTAAGGTACTTATTTTTTTAACAGACCATAAGCCGAACGTAACAGCTGGGTTTACGTGAGCACCAGATGTTGAGCCAATCGTAAAAACAAGTATGGATAGCGTTAAACCAACAGCTAACGCCACGAAATACGGAATACCAATGGCCGATTTGCTTACAGACAATACTGCAAAAGTTAATATAAATGTACCTAAAAGCTCAGCAATCAGTGGTGCGAGCCTTTTACGAGTTAATAACATTAAACTCCCTCCTTATTTGATATTACTTAACAGGGTACTTTAGGGTTCAATGAAAATCAATAGTTTCTGCAATAATTACAGCAATATTAACGAATATTAATTTGGTGAATAACCGGATTCGGCACCGCCACAACCAAAGCCGACATCACAGCTTCACGAGCATGTCGAGCAAGTTGTTGTTTGCGTTCTGCATCTGGACCATCAGACATGACCGCCTCAATACGTCCCGCAAAACCTTCGTCATTAATAAATGAATCTTCGCCGTTAGTTAGTTTATGTAGTTCTGTTTGATCGACAGTCATACCATCGACATCAACCCTAATAATAGTCCGGGCTTCGTGTTTACCGTTAAGCTGTTCGATTGCGCTACCAGCTTTATCGCCCAATACATCAAAAAGTTTGGTTTCATCCCACTCTGCATATCTTCCGCTTTCAACCACTCGCCGAGCGTTAGCAACTACCTCATCGTACAGCCCTTCATCGAATTCGCTACCTAATTGACTACGTGCATACTCCTTGCCAGCATCAAGATTATCACCACAAATTAGACCCATAACTGCATTAAATCCACCGTTTGCCGCACAACCTTCGTGTCCGCCAGAGTTCACACCACCGTCATTAATCAAGGCTGTTACCTCAGTTAGTCGTGAAGAACCATCCGAATCCTCTCCATCAAAGTAATTAATTAATTCTGCAACATAAAGACCATACACGTTAGCACCACCAGGGACAGAATAACGAGGTTCGACGTCTTTTTGGCCATCACGCGTGCCGACTCGTTCTCTTTCATCAACACAGGTACTAGCAACATCTACACCGACTGTCCGTAAACAATCTAACGCCATTTCTGCCTGTTTCTCCAGTTCTTCAGTAGTCATAGGGTCAATGCCATCACTCTGCTTTATTGGTTCTAGTTGAATATCTGTGCTATAAGGCATTCTTTTGGTTTCCATATTTAGTTCTCTTTCCATTTCCTGCTTTCTTTTAATTACAAACAGGTTGTATCATACACCTAAAACTTTATATTTCAATAGGCAATAATATTTTCAGATATTTTATTCTTTACTCCCCATACCGTTAATGCTAGTATTGTAGTGAGTTATTTAACAAAATATGTATTTAGGTTCTGCAAGATAGTTAGTTATCTATACCTAACTATAATTACTAAACTGCCATAAATACTAATATACGTGAGGGTAATAAACAACTATATGTTTAATAAAACTAAAACAATACATATAACACTACTAAGTATTTCTATACTAGCCATATCACTAATAGGGCTATTAGCTATAACTAAATCGCCTGTCTATGCTTCTGACAATGACTTTAGTAATGGTATTACTGTCGATAGTAAAGTAGACGGAGCAGATAGCAATGTTGGAGATAATATCTGTGATGATGGATCAGGTAACTGTACTTTAAGAGCGGCTATAGAAGAATCAAATGCTACAGCCGGAACTCAAACAATAAACTTCAATATTACAGGCACAGCAGACTTTACTAATAGCGGGCAAAATGGATATACCATTCAACCTGCATCTGGATTACCAGTAATTACCGATACAGTGACTATCAATGGCTATTCACAACCAGGAGCTCAAGCCAACACTGCAGTAGCACCAAACCCTCTAAACGGGGTCTTACTTATTGAGATTGATGGGAGTGGAGCGGGGAATGCGGACGGAATAAGGGCTGCTTCAAATAACACGGTAGTGCAAGGGTTGATCATGAATGGATTTAACTCAGTAAATAGAAAAGCAATTAGCACAGAAGCGGATGATATAACAATACATGGTAATTATTTAGGCACAGAGCCAGATGGCATGACTGCGGCAGCAAATTACTGCGGTGTTTGTGTTGGAACGCCGGATCCGGACAATATATTAATCGGTGGCCTTAATCCTGAAAATAGAAATATTATCTCTGGCAACACCTCGACGGGCGCCTCTCCAAACGGCAATGGTGATGGGTGGATCTTTCAGGGTAACTATGTTGGGGTTGGTAAAGATGGCATGACGGCTGTGCCAAATGCCCAGTCGGGTGGTGCGGGCGCCTTCTCGATAGATAATAGCGATAATCACATTGTTGGCGGTAATCAGACAGGAGCAATTAATGTTATCTCTGGCAATTTAGGTATTGGGATAGCTCCCCATAACACGGATAATCTATTGATCGAAGGGAACTATATTGGATTAGCGCACGATGGAGTAACTGTTGTCGGTAATGCTCCGGGAGGTGATGGAGGAGGTATTGGATTATCTGATTCGGATAACTTCCAAATTATTAACAATGATGTTGCTGGTTGGACAGATGACGGGATTGGTATATATACAAATACCAACGGTACTATTCAAAATAATCGAGTCTTTAGCAACGGTGCTAACGGAGTGAGTATCTCGAACGCCGATAACATAGCCGTTTTGGATAATGAAGTCTACAACCAACAATCTCAAGGTATTAATGTTAATAACTCTAGTAACGTCACCATCGCCACTAACAACATCCAAAATAACGACTTGGATGGAGTGAATATCAACAATAACTCTACCAATACCGATATAGAAGATAATACTATTGATGGCAACACCGAAAACGGTATAGAGATTGACAACTCTTCCGACGTTACTATAACCACTAACAACATCCAAAATAACGACTTGGATGGAGTGAATATCAACAATAACTCTACCAATACCGATATAGAAGATAATACTATTGATGGCAACACCGAAAACGGTATAGAGATTGACAACTCAACTGACACTACCATGACCAACAACACTATTCAGAATAACGATCAAGACGGAATAAGTATAAGTGGCAGTTCTACCAACACTAACGTCGAAGACAATACAATTGAAGGCAACACCGAAAACGGTATAGAGATCGACAACTCTTCCGACGTTACTATAACCACTAACAACATTCTAAATAATGAATTGTATGGAATATATCGGTACTACATCAAGTAATATATCGCTGTTCACCAATGGTATTATTGCTAACAGTCAGGATGGAGTGGCGAGCTACGACACTAGTGGACTAACCATATTCGGAAATATCATTCATACTAATACACAGTCTGGTGTTAGGCTTATTGCTGGTTCGGCCACACTAATAGAAGACAATACTATTTATGATAATTTCTCCTCAGGAACGGGTGCCAATATCTCACTGACGGGTGCATCATTGTTCGGCCTCTCCACTGATAGAACTACTATCATAGGCAACAAAGTTGGAGTCCAGTCAAACGGCAATATAGCAGGCAACAATCCAGCATATGGTATTTATATAAATGGTGATGCCACTAATACAATAATAGGTGGCACTGATGCTTCGGATAGTAATGAGATTGCAGGTCATAGCAACATGGGTGTAGCCGTACAGTCAGGTGACCTTCAGGCTGTTCCAGCAGTTATATTTGCCAATAAAGTGTCTATTTTAGGTAACTCTATCCATGACAATAACTCGGTAGATAGCGGGTTAGGCATCGACTTGTTTACTGGTGTAGAGTTAGGTATGCCAGACGGAATCTTTAATAGCTACACCAATGTAGGTCCTGACGCTAACGATTCTGGTGATGCCGATGCGGGCTCCAATAACCTTATAAACTTCCCAGTCATCAATAGTGCTGATCAGAACAATCTTAACTTAAATGTTAACTTTGACTTAGATGCTCTAGATTCTCCAACTAACCAATATAGAGTAGAATTCTTTGCTAATGACACCGCCGATCCATCAAGCTATGGTGAAGGGCAAACCTACCTAGGTTACGCCACTGTGTCTCCTGGCAACAATCAAACGGCAGTCGTAACATTGCCTGCTGGTACTAACCTTACTGGCAAAGTACTATCTGCTACCACTACAGCCATAGATAACACTACCACTTCAGGTTTTGGGAGTACCAGTGAGTTTAGTTTGGCTAGTAGCATCACCGTCTCATCATTGCCAACAAATAACAATACTACTAATAATCAAAACCAAACAAGCGTAAACTTAGCTAATGCTGGAGATAACAAGATTGTTCCACTCGTCCTACTTAGTGTGCTGATGATAGGTGTTGCAGTAGCAATGATTACGACCAGGAGCAAATTGCAAGGAATAAAGTTAAATAAATACAGAATAGATACCTAGTAGTTTTTAACTAATCATATTTCGTAATTACTTATCACTGACTACTAATCAAACATAAAGAAAACAAAGTAAAACAGAAAGATTTAAACACGCATACCAGCTTGCAGAGCCCAAAAAGTCACCACAATATGTGAGGATTATCACATCACGATTAATTAAAGTTCGCCATAATAGCATTATGAAGCGTGACGGATTTGAGAGAGATATATCGATAGAACAAGCTGATAAGACACATATTAAGTTTGTGACTGCACCGGATTATCCGAGTCAACCCTCCGTAATTGATGAGGCTTGGTTTGATATCTCTCATTTTAAACCAAACTTACGACACGAAATCGCCAGAATTGCTTTTGAGTATGGTGGAGTCGATGCCGAAGAAAGGGCTCGAATAACCAAAAGTATGTTGTCGCTTTATGTGGTCTTAAAGGACGCTAATGAGACCGACCAGGCTAACCCCAAAACCATAGAAGTTATAGGATAATTAATTAGCTACGGCTGGAAGGGGTAGTGTCTTAGTACTTTCTTCGTCGACGGTTCTTTAAATCCGCAACTTGCAATCGTACATACGTGCGATCGATTAATGATTGGGTATGATCTAGCGAAACCTGGTCTTTGGCTGATTTTAATAAGCTCTTGGCATCTTCGTGTGCTTGACGTGCCTCTTGCTCATTAATCTCATCAGGGTCATCGGCCTCATCCACTAAAACACGAACAATATTATCAGATACTTCAATAACTCCACCATTTGTGGCATAAACATCCATAAAATCATCAGGATCGTTTGGCTTAACGCGAACCTTAATAATACCCGGGGATGCTAAGCTTATCAGTGGTGCATGGTTTTCAAATACCGCAATCTGGCCTTGAGGTGTAGGCAATAAAACTTCATGAACATCATCAAGTGATTTTGTTCCACTAAGAGTAACCAGCTGAAGTTTTAGCATAATGCTACCCTTTGGCAACGATTACTGCTGACTGCTTTTTGAAAACTAGACAAATACATTACTTAACCTCTGAGATTGCGCCTTTCATATAGAATGCGCTCTCTGGCTTATCATCATGTTTACCATCAAGAATCTCACGAAAACCAGCAATTGTATCTTTAAGTTTTACATACTTACCAGCATTACCAGTAAAGACCTCAGCAACATGGAAAGGCTGAGTTAAGAATCTTTGAATACGCCTTGCTCTTGCAACAGTTCGTTTATCTTCATCAGATAATTCCTCCATACCTAAAATTGCAATTATATCCTGCAAGTCTTTATACCTCTGCAATATTCTTTGAACCTCTCTAGCCACATCATAATGTTCTTGACCAACAATTTCAGGATCTAAAATTGTGGACGAACTATCTAGTGGGTCAACAGCTGGATACAATCCAAGCTCCGTTAAGGCACGGTTTAAAACTATAGTGGAATCTAAGTGGGCAAATGTCGTAGCAGGTGCGGGGTCTGTTGTGTCATCGGCTGGCACGTAGACTGCTTGTACGGAAGTAATCGAACCCTTTTTGGTGGAAGTAATCCTTTCTTGTAGTGCCCCCATTTCTTGCGCTAAGTTTGGTTGATAACCAACTGCTGATGGCAAACGTCCAAGCAGGGCAGAGACTTCAGCGCCCGCTTGAGTGAACCTAAAAATGTTGTCAACAAACAACAACACATCCTTACCTTCGTCACGAAAGCCTTCAGCAATTGTTAGTCCACTTAAAGCCACGCGCAATCTAGCCCCTGGTGGTTCGTTCATCTGACCAAACACCAAACTAGTTTTGTCCAAAACGCCAGATTCTTCCATCTCATAATACAGATCATTACCTTCACGAGTTCGTTCTCCAACACCCGCAAATACAGATGTTCCACCATGCTGTTTGGCGATATTATCAATAAATTCGGTAATCAAGACGGTTTTACCAACTCCAGCACCACCAAATAAGCCAACCTTACCACCACGAGCTACAGGACAAATCAAGTCGATCACTTTAATACCCGTTTCAAGTACTTCAGTTTCACCGGATTGGTCAGAAAGAGCAGGGGGGTTCTTATGAATTGGAGTACGAACTTTAAATTCATCTTTTTTACCGTCAATTGGTTGCCCAACTACATTAAACATACGACCAGACGTCTCCTTACCAATAGGTACACTAATTGGCGAACCCGTGTCGGTAATTTCTGAACCTCGTTCTAAGCCATCCGTAGAGCTCAAACTAATTGCCCTAACACTAGTCTCGCTTAAGTGTTGGGCAACTTCAAACACTATTGTCCTATTATTATGAGTTAATTCCAGGGCATTATATATCGCCGGCAGTTGTCCTTCCGGAAATTCTGCATCGATAACCACACCGACGATCTGTGTGATTTTACCTGTAACTTTTTGTTGTGTTGCCATATATTCTCCTTACTTCTTACTGATTCTATTTTATTGCTTCTGCGCCACCGGTTATTTCGGCCAGCTCCTGGGTAATACTTGCTTGGCGAGCCGTATTAAAGGCCAGTGTTAAATCATCAACTATCTCATTGGCATTGTCGGTAGCATTTTTCATCGCCATCATCCTCATGGAGTGCTCACTAGCTTGTGACTCATAGAACGCTTGGGCAAGTTGGGATTCAACTAAACGCTCCGTGACGCCTTCAAGAACCTCTTTTGGTGAAGGCTCAATTGTGGCATTCTCAAGATCGGGGTCAATCGGCGTTTCGGTAAACGCTACTGGCAAAATTCGCATCATGGAAACTTCTTGAGCAATACTTGACTTATAAAGCGTATGAATTATGTCTACGCTATCGACTTTTTTATCAGAATACTCCTCGATAATAGTATTCAAAATTGGGCGCAAATTATTAGCATCCGGCTGTTCTGGAAAATCATTGTATACCGCAATAACCTCAACCCCTTCAAGTCGCGACACAAATTGATTCACTTGTTTACCAACAACTATAAGCTTGGACTTAACGTTATTCTCTTTGTCAGCTTTCAACTCTTTGTTAAGTTGCCGTAAAACATTGCTATTATACGCTCCAGCGAGACCACGATCACTAGCAATGACAATATATAGCTTATCAGTCATAATATATCGAGTTTGATAGAGAGGATGCTTATTAACATCCGTAAACTCTCTTAGATGTGTTAATATCGTGCTTGCCAATATTGAATAATCTCGAGTTTTTAATGCTTGTTCTTGAGCTCGACGCATTTTACTGGCACTAACAAGTTCCATAGCTTTAGTGATCTGCTTAGTATTTTTTACGCTATTGATGCGTCTTTTTAGTGCAATAGTATTAGCCATGAACCCTCACTCCATGAATAAAAGCCAATCTTCCTAAAGCTTGTAATTCTTCAGATCCATCTAATAATTCTCGTATGTCATCACCAGAATTACCTTGAAACAGCAAGCTTAAGGGTTCTGGTATGCGTGTTTCGTCGTGACGAATATATCCAGATCTGAATAAATGACGGAAGGCAAGTCGCGATAAGCCAATCTCTTCGTCAGTATAGCCCCCTTGTAAACTTTCTGTAAGCTCATCTATAACGATACTTTCTTGTGAAAACGCTAACATTTGTCTTGACGGCGAAGGATGCTGTTGATCAATCATTGAGATTCCTTTTTTCTATCTTATCTAGCTCAACTGATAATTGAAAATTTACGTCACTAATATCACACGGGGAGGCATCAATCCCGAGACAATAAGCCAACCCGCCTAGCCACTCTAAAGATGGAGCTAACGAAATTCTATCGAAACTATTAGAACCATCATTAAATACTTCGATTACCCATAAGTTATCTACACCGTCAGTTGTGTCAAAACGATATTCTAAGCCTTCTACTGAAGGTTTTCTTTGCCCCTCAATCAGGTCTAAATCAATCTGTTGGGTTTCAAAATAATTCATTATTCTTCCTTATACTCCTTAGCAATCGCAGTAGCAGTTTTTATGATCAAAGCGGTTGTCTTATCTGATGGTTTTGTGCCTTCTTCAAGTTCAGCCATTTCTTTCTTATGTTGTTTAGCTAAAGTAGAAAGCAAAGCTTCTTGAGCTTTCTTAATATCAGCAACCGGTACATTGTCAAAGCAACCTTCGTTTGCGCTCGCTAAACTTGCAGTCTGTTGCCAAACGCTAAGAGGCGAATATTGTGGTTGCTTAAGTAACTCCGTTAGGCGCTGGCCACGCTCAATACTTTGTTTAGTATCGGCATCCAAGTCTGTAGAAAATTGAGCAAAGGCAGCTAACTCTCTAAATTGAGCCAAAGCAAGACGCAAATGACCTGCAACACTCCGAATTGCCTTGGTCTGAGCTGATCCACCAACGCGCGAAACAGACAATCCGACTGAGATCGCGGGGCGAATACCTTGATAAAATAGGTTAGTTTCCATAAATATCTGTCCATCAGTAATAGAAATAACATTCGTAGGGATATAGGCACTGATGTCTCCAGCTTGGGTTTCAATTATTGGTAGTGCAGTTAATGACCCGCCACCCAACTTATCACTTAGCTTTGCTGAACGTTCTAACAAGCGAGAATGAAGGTAAAAAACATCACCCGGATAAGCCTCTCGCCCTGGAGGACGGCGAAGCAGTAGAGACATTTGACGATACGCGGCAGCGTGCTTAGAAAGATCATCATAAATTATTAATGCATGCTTAGAATTATCTCTAAAGTATTCACCCATGGCTGTACCAGCATATGGAGCAAGATACTGTAAACTGGCAGGATCTGATGCACTAGTTGCCACAACAATTGTCTGATCCATGACGCCCTCACGTTTTAATCTTTCAACAAGACGAGCAACTTTACTTAATTTTTGGCCAATTGCCACATAAATATTAACTACTCCCGTTTTTTGGCGATGTTGATTTATCATCGTATCGACTGCTATGGCGGTTTTTCCTGTCTGACGGTCACCAATAATTAACTCACGTTGACCACGCCCAATCGGAACCATAGCATCAATTGCCATTATTCCTGTCATTAGTGGTTCATGTACCCCTTTACGATCTAGAACTCCCGGTGCACTACGCTCAATCAAGCTAGTATGCTTAGTTTTAATAGGGCCACGGTCATCTAGTGGCTCACCCAAAGGATTAACAACTCGACCAACAAGCTCCTCGCCAACTGGGATTTCCAAAACCTTACCAGTTAACCGCACCTTAGCTCCCGCCTTTACGTAGGTGTCTTCACCTAATAGCACTGCTCCGATTTCATCTTCCATTAAGTTCAGCGCAAAAGCAGGAACTAGCTTTCCATCACCTTCAATCTCTAACATTTCGCTGTAGCCAGCATTCGATAAGCCATAGATCCAAACAATACCATCACCAACTCGCGTCACCACGCCAACTTTTTCGGCATCTGATGACTTTTTGAGCTCTTCAATAGCACTGCGAACATCTTGCGCCAAGTCTTTTACAGAAATTTCACTCATAAATAATCTATACTCCTATCTTCATTTTGTTTAATCGGTTTCGAACGGTCAGATCCAAGAAGTAGTCACTTGACTCTATTCGCACACCACCGATTACGTTCTTGTCGGTTACTTTATTGATTACAGTTTTGTCTCCGATTAGTTGTTTAACCTGAGATATGACCGCTTCAGAGGGCTCGAAAGCTGTCGTCACCGTAACTTCTTTTACACCAGATGTTTGCTGTCTTAATCTATCAACTTCTCGCATAATTGCACCAAGATCGCTAGTTCGCCTTTCGGCAACGATGTAACTAGCTATTTCTTGAGCTAACTTAGATTCATTGGTACTCTTACTAAGGTTTAATACCGCTAATGCAATTTGGTGAACCGTTGCCCTCGCCATTATCAACCTCTAGCCCTTGAAATAGCACGCTCGATCATCGACATATCTTTCTCTGCGTCAATTTTTTCTTCTATGATAATTGCCGTAGCCTCAGCTACTAGCTCTCGGACATCTTTCTCCAACTTACTACGTGCGTCAATTATGTCTTCCTCGATTTTGGCGTGTGCATCCGCAAGCAAAGAGCTGGCCTTGCGTGAAGCGACCTCTTCGGCTTCTCTGATTATCGCGTTTGCTTCTTCACGACTTTCAGCAAGAATCTTGTCAGCCTCATGCCGAGCTTTTTTTAACTGCTTTTCAATTTCTTGACTAAGCTTTTCTTGCTCTGCCTCCATTTTTCGACCCAAACGAACACCCTTATCAATAGTTTTTCGGCGCTCTTCAAGAGTAGCTACAATCTTATCTAAAGCAAACTTCTTGATAACCCAAAACAGTAGCAAAAAAGTTGCTGCTTGAGCTAATATTGCCCAAGGATCTATGCCAAGAGCGGCGATACCTTGTGGCTGCTCACTTGAACCTAATATTGTCAAAATCTGAATCATCTCCATACTTTCTCTGGAATTATACCATCAATCTCTGTTAATTTTATAAAAATACAATTTTATGTTCTGGCCTGAATGCTCGACTTTGATTAACTATCGAACACTGGCCAGAACATATCACATAGTTGTTCTTATTAAGAAAGCAAGAATGCACCCAACAAGAAGGCAAGAAGTGCAGTAACTTCAACCATGGCAGCAATAATCACAATCTGCCCGGCAGCCTTACCAGCCTCTGGGTTTCGACCCAAAGCCTTCATATAGCTTGCGCCAATCCAAGCCAAGCCAAACGCAGCAGCTCCAAGTGCAACACCCAGCATAATACCTTTTGCCATGATTGTTACATTTGTAGCTTCAGCTGCAAAAGTTGTTAAATTTGGAACCATTTCTATCTCCTTTGCTGTGCACTATATATAAATAGCACCCAGACTTTGTGTTTACCTTAATATTAAATGGTTTTAATCACCATCTGACGCTTCGACCTTATTTTGAACATCAGTTTGGTGATCATCATGGTGGCTATCATCGGCATGGGCGATAGCTAAGCCCAAATATGTTGCGCACAGAATAGTAAATACGTAAGCTTGAATACCGGCAACTAGAGCTTCAAAAAGTAGTATAGGTATAACTGCTAGAGGCGTTCTTCCGCCGGCAAGCACTAACGATGTAAACACCGTGATTAATATTTCTCCGACAGCCGTATTCAGAAACAGCCTCAAGCTAAGGCTTAATATTCTTGTAAATTCACCAAAGACTTCCAGCAGCCCGATAAAGAAATTGATTGGATTCCATGGTTTACTGCTAAAATAATGTTGCAGATGTTTTTTGCCACCTTGCTCACGGATTGACAGTATCTGTACCATAATAATAGCAATGATGCTCATGGCAATTGTGCCGTTTAGGTCAGCTGTAAACGGCCGAAAAAGTGTTGTACTCTCACCATGAAGCGTAGCTGTTAATCCTTCGCCAACCCATGGAACAAGCTCTAAAAGATTCGCGAATACAATGAACAAGAAATAATATGCATAAATCGGCGCATATTTAACAGCTCGTGCTCGTGAGCCGAGTGGCGATTCAAGCAGATTAATAACAAACTCTAAAGCCATATCAATAACTGCCGAAAATCCTTTTTGTCCATTAATCTTTATCTTTTTGGCACTCCAAATTAGCACAAAAGCCATAAATATGCCGGTAATCAATCCATAAATCATGGAGTTGGTTACAGTAAACCCACCAATATGCATTACTGGCTCGGCTCTAAGACTAACGTGCAATTCCGATTCTGCAATTATTTTTGCTACCACAAAAAAACACCTCCATCTATCAAAATCAATTGAGGTATAGTCGTCGTCGAACTGGCAACGGCCGATTTACACATTCGCCTGTCATTGTATCAGAGGTGCAGGCTTTGGCGCAAATTATTTTCAAATCTGTTAAAATCTAGTTATGCTTACGGTTTACACTACTTCGACATGTGCATATTGCTATGCTCTAAAAGAATATCTGCACCACAACAAAGTAAAGTTTACTGAAAAAGACATAACCAAAAACCAGGCTGCTCAAAAGTGGGTATCGACCATACCGGTCAACTATCTGTGCCAGTATGTGACATATCTGGCAATATAGTGATTGGTTTTCATCGACCAACTATTGAATCGCTCTTAAAAGAAAAACAACTATTATAATAATCATGTATTTAGTAGTGACAGTATACATCATACACCATATATAGTATTAGTATTGGTGTTTTTATTTATAATGTTGTATAATTAATTCATGGAGACCCATGAAACGCTAAGCTACATGCGTTCTTGTTTGGACAAGAAAAGGGTTGGCAGTACAACTGCCGAACGTGTGTCAAAAATTGCTGCATTTTTTATGAGCAGTAGCTTTGACCAAGACGATATACTACATTCAATAAGTTGCTACTTTCCAAAAAATGACGAACTTAAATCATGGTATCTATCTAATTTAGTACGAATAAAAAGACTCTGCAAAGAAAGTCCCAATGATTATTTTTCGGATAGGTATGACCTTGAGGAAGATCTGTCTAGATACAAGAATTCGAGTATCTGGATCCATAATGCAGAAAACGGAGTAAAGGTCATGCCCCTGAACCCAGAAGTTAATGAAGCGTCTATGATGATAAAAATCCTATATGAAGAAGCAATATTCGCGCACGACCATAATGATAGCTCACACTCAGAAATCTAGCTGATTAGTGATGCGATTAACCCAAATTGAGTTATGCTAAATGTATGGCTTTTGAGGATTACAAACAAAAAGAGAATATTACGGTTGTCTATACCGGCGAAGGTAAGGGAAAAACAAGCGCATCACTAGGCTTACTGGCTCGAGCACTAGGCAATCGTTGGAGTGTCGCCTATCTACAATTTATAAAATATTGGGGAGTAGGAGAGCATGTCTTTATACGCGATATTCAAGATATATATGGTGATTCATTATTTTTCTTCAAAGGCGGGAAGGGGTTTTACGAAGCTGGTGAACTAAGCATGAAAAATATCAGCCAAAAAGAACACCAGCAAGCAGCTCGCGATACTTACGAAAAAGCAATTTCAGCAATCCAGTCTCATAAATATAATCTAGTCATCTGCGACGAGATCAATAACTCCGTTCATGACAACTTACTCTCTAAAAAACAACTACGTGATTTGCTTGAATTAGGTAAGGAAGAAAAGATCAGCCTATGCTTGACTGGCAGAAATTTCCCAAATGATTTACTAAATCTTGTGGATATAGCCACTGACATGACTAAAATAAAACATCACTTTGATGACAAGTATCTGGCCAATAAAGGCATTGACTACTGATAACTACGGTGACGGGCAATCTAGTCAGTGTACTTACTCATTACTGGAATTTATTCTGATTGTTTAATGTCGAGTACTTCGTTTATATTTTCGACGTTCTCGGCTTGTCATACCACCCCAAATACCATACTCTTCATTATTTGTTATCGCCATCTCAAGGCAATCTTCTCTAACAATACATTCGGCACATATAGACTTCGCCAATTTATTTGAATCAAACTTTTCCGGAAAAAATACTGAACTATCTACATCCCGACAATTAGCTAATCTACGGAACGAAACTTCTTCTTCGGTATTTCTTGGAAATTTTGGCAAAAATAGATCGATCTCGCTAGATTTCTCTTGATTATCTATCGCTGGCCTGATACTAGCGCATGATTCTTGCTCACGAATATTACGAAAATCACTCAATGTTAATGCTTCGTTATGCTCACCTAGTCCATCGATCTTCATTAACATACAATAACATCTTGTATCTTACTAGCAAATACTATTGCGAGTTTATTCTAGTGGATGTAACCTTAAAATATGAAAATGGGTAAAAGAAAACGAAAAAAACTATTACTAACCTTACTTGCTTGTTTGTTACTTTGTTTAGGAATCGCTTTCGATAGTCAAAAAAATACACCAGTTAACGATACTTCACAAATCAATACTGCCCAATCTGTGATAAATACAGGATACTATAAAGTAGTACGCTTTGATGATGGTGATACTATCGTTGTAGATATGGATGGTCATAATGAGACTATTCGCTTTATTGGAGTAGATACACCCGAGGTTAAAGATCCTCGCAAACCTGTTCAGTGCTTTGGAAAATCTGCGAGTCAGTTTACTAAAAATTTAATTGGTAACCAATCGGTAAGACTTGAGGCCGATCCTACAAATACAAATCGTGATCGATACAATAGACTGCTAAGATACGTATATTTGCCAGATGGTAGGCTCATTAATACCGAAATCATTAAACAGGGTTACGGCTTTGCTTATACGAGCTTTCCGTTCGCTAAGAAAGACGAGTTTAAGAAATACGAGAATCAAGCCCGAAACGAGAATCGTGGCCTATGGGGAAGTTGCCAGACAGGGAAGAATGAAAAGGGATACAACACGATCAACGACGATCCTAATCCATAGGATGTTTGCGAGCTAGTTTGGGGACAAAGAATTGATTTAAGCTAAATCTTTTTTTATCGTTATCGTACATCATTCTGAGTGGCCTAAACAAAAAATAGGCAAAAATATACGTGGCCATTGCAAATTTTGGTGTATTAGTTTCGATATTATGGCCAGCAAAAGTAGATTTATAAAAAGATATGTATCTATAAAAATCTTTAGGATTATTATCTAGCCGGCGCGCAGACATTCCAACCACCATATTAGCCCTATAGGCAATGTGAACCCCTGCTTGCGTTAGGTGAATGCCGATATCAAGGTCTTCATGAACATCTTTCCTGGTACAGAATTCATCTTTATGCTTATTCCAAGTAGAGCGGCGTATCGCCATATTGGTACCAAAAAGATACGGAAAATCATCATTAAGTTTATCAATGGCATGGCGAATTGTTTTGTCAATCTTAAACCCAGTGCGTCTAAATGGCATATCATAATAGACGACTGGCCCAGTTGACGCACCAATAGATTTACTTGAAAATATTTTCCGGACGTTTTCACACCAATTCTCTGACAATATTGAATCAGCGTCAATTCTACCGATTATTTCGCTGTTAGCCTTATTAAAGCCCTTATTCCTTGCCCATAAGACTCCTTGACGTTTTTCGGTTATAACTTTTACAAAGCCAAACTCTTTGGCAATTTCAACACTATTATCCAATGAATTATTGTCAACAACAATAACCTCGTCGGGCGGTTCGGTTTGCCATGCAATACTCTCTAAGCATGTTTTAAGATGACTTTGTTCATTATAAACTGGTATAATTATCGATAATGTTAATGGCTTTTTACTCACTTACTAACTATTTTATCAAATGAGCAAAACACAAAGAAATTTACCTGTTTCGAAACGTACTACTAAAAAATTTAAGAAGAATGTTCAAGCCTCTCTAAAACCTAATGCAACACGCTTGAGGCACTGGCATACAAAGAGAGATGTTGTACAAAAAGTTGCCATATGTCTGATGCTTATAGTATTTTTTGTTGTTAGTACAATGTACGGTATTGCCCGCTGGTATATCTGGCAAAATCAGGATAGGCCAATGGTTGTGGGGGTAACCTTTATTCCTAGCTATGCTAGGTACTATGATCTAGACCCAAAGCAAACTATGCGAGCATTAATTGATGAGTTGAATGTCAAACAATTTAGGCTAGTAAGTTATTGGGACGAAAGCGAGCCTAACCAAGGTCACTATGATTTTTCTGAACTAGACTGGCAATTTAAATACGCCGAGGATGCTGGTGCAAAAGTATCATTAGCTATTGGTTTGCGACAACCACGATGGCCAGAATGCCATATGCCAAAATGGGCGATGGATCAAACCAAAGAGCAATGGCAAAATGAACTAAAAAAATACATGAAAACTGTGATTGAACGTTACAAGAGTAGCCCAGCGCTAGAAAGTTATCAGTTAGAAAATGAATATTTTATGACTGTATTTGGTGAGTGTCCAGACCACAGCAGAGATAGATTAATCGATGAGTATCATTTCGTCAAACAAATCGACCCAGAACACCCGGTAATTATTAGCCGTAGCAATAACGCAGTTGGCCTGCCTATAGGACAACCACGTCCTGATGAATTTGGTATTTCAATCTATAAAAGGGTCTGGGACAAAAATATCACCAAAAGATATTTTGAATACCCATTCCCGGCTTGGTTTTACGGCTTTTTGGCCGGAGCAGGAAAGATTGCGACTGGCAAGGATATGATCATTCATGAGCTCCAGGCAGAACCATGGGCGCCATCCGAAACAAAAACAGCCTCACTCGCCGAACAAGATAAATCTCTCGACCCTGATAGGCTCCGGCAAAGGTTTACTTACGGTGAAGCTACCGGCATGCGCGAAATGTACCTTTGGGGTGTGGAATGGTGGTATTGGCGAAAAGTTAAATTCAATGATCCCGGCGTTTGGGATGTTGCCAAACAAGAGATTAATCGTATTCAAAGTCAATCAAATCAATAATAGTAGATATAGAAAACTCATGATTTTACTGCTATTAACTTGTTGATTTTATTAAATATTGCCATACTTATATTCAGTTATGATGAAGTCAAATAGTCAAAATACAAGAATTGCCAACCGCCGTGCTAGGTTTGATTATGAGCTTGGTGATGACTTAATTGCCGGTATTATGCTAACCGGCAAGGAAACCAAAGCACTTAGGCAAGGTCATGCTCACTTGCGTGGAGCATTTGTAACATCAAAGAATGGGGAACTATATTTAAACAACGCTACGATTGCCAACGGCAAGACATTCATTATTCCTGAATCAGAACAAACTCGACCACGTAAATTATTGGTTAATAAAAAACAACTTGCTAATCTGATAGAAATGAAGAACCAAGGAAAAAGTATTGTACCACTAGAATTTATGACAGGTGGTAGATATATTAAACTCAAAATTGCAGTAGGAAAAGGTAAGAAGCGTTACGATAAACGAGAGACTATCAAACAGCGAGATCAAATGCGAGACGCGAAGAGTAATCTATTCACGACGTAGAGCATCAATTGGGTTAATCTTTTCTGCACGACGAGCGGGCAACAGTACAACAATAATACCAACAAATACCATAAACAGTATCAGGGAACCGATTAACCACAATGGAGCGGAGAATAAATTAAATTGCTCTGTAACACCACGGCCTTTAGCAACGCTATTCATTGCCATATTTACTGTAGCACCAGCTATTGTCGCCATGAATATTCCCAAGATTGAGCCAATCAATGAAAGGAGTACGGATTCTAAAATAAACAAAATACGCATGTCCTTGCGTCTTGCGCCCAAAGCTAACATCAAACCAATTTCTCTGGTTCTCTCTAACAAAGATATAGTCAACGTATTAAACATACCCAAAACAGCCACAATCATACCTATAGCCCCAAAACCAACAAGAATAATATTAAAATACTTGAACATTTGGTTGATTTCGTCGATTGTATCTGCTGGGGATGAAGTTTCAAATCCCATGCTTTCAATCTGCTTTCTAATATCATCCACATTCGAGCCATCTTTTGCTAATAATTTAACTTGAGTGTACTGCACAGCACCAGCCTGATCTAGTAGTCTTGCAGGAATAAATATTTCACTACCAGAACCTGAATCTATAACTCCAACAACTTTAAATTTTTGATTAAGCTCTCCGCCTTTGCCGTCACGGGTTTCTTGAAGTGGAATCTTGATATCAATCTGCTTATCAATAATATTTCCTTGATCTGATACGCCAATCGCTGAAAGCAAAGACGTATTAACGAAAACTCCATCGTCTTCATCATCACTAAGAAGCCGCCCCTTAGCAACTTGAAAATTTGATAAATCTTGATAGTCCTTATTGATTCCGTAAGCCACTGCGTCAACCTCACTTTTATCGTAAGCAATACTGCTAGCAAATGAATATGACGCACCGGCTTTATCAACCTGTGGTAAATTTGTGATCTTTTCTACGTTATCAGAATCTAATTTGATTATCTTAGAATTTGGCGAAGAGACATCAACTGACTTAATCGAAGTATTTCCGACAACCTCTTTAGTTACCAAATTTTGCAGGCCTAGCCCTAATGATAGCAAAAAGTAAATGGCACCTATTCCAATAATGACACCTAGGATTGTCAAAAATGACCTCAGTTTCTTTGTCGAAAGGTTTCTCCAAGACATAAACACTAGTACATGGAAGGGAATAGAAGAAAACTCGTTTGCTTGTTTATTTATTCGCATGGACTTTTACCTCCGACAAATGTTTGATTCGCTTTTTCATATCACCTATTAATACATCCATGATTTTTTGTGTATCGCTACTTGGGATATCTTCAACATGTCCATCTTGAATCTTGAGTAAATGATCCGCGAGCGATATGTATTCTAGGTTGTGTGTCACTAAGATTATCGTTCGATGAAATTCTGTTTGACAGCTTAATAGTAGATTCATTATCGTATCACCATTAGTAGAGTCGAGATTACCGGTCGGTTCGTCAGCGATAATAAACAACGGGTCGTTAGCTAATGCTCTGGCCATACCAACACGTTGTTGCTCACCACCGGATAGAAATATGGGCGACTTCTTTGCGTAGCTCGCCATATTAACACGCTCAAGCGCAATCATCGCTAATTCTGAAGCTTTCGACCGATTGTATCCCAAAAAATATAAAGGTACTGATACGTTTTCTATGACATTTAAACTTTTTATCCAGTGATTAGTTTGATGCATGAATCCCACCCGATTGGCTCTAAAATGAGCTAATTCGTCAGGTTTTAATGCATAAATATCCCTGCCTTCGATGACAACATTTCCAGTACTCGGTGCTTGTAGCCCTGCCAGGACATTAAGTAAAGTTGATTTACCGCTACCCGATGGACCAAAAATTATCGTAAAACTGTTGGCCTTAATTGAGAAGTCAACAGTTTTAAGGGCTGGTATAGTCTCGTCTCCAACCTTAAAAGACTGCTGAACGTTCTTTACATTTATTACACCTGATTGATCATTTTCTGTCCCACCCATTAAAATCCAAACACCTTTCTTAATGTATTAAGCACAATGGTCATGACATTATCTGATGCTCTACCAATAATAGCAGATTTTGTATCACCTGTACCTGCATTATTTCCACGATCTTTAGATATTGGTTGTACGCTATAGACTCTAGAAGTTGGCAAGTCTGAGACAATTACAATATGCTCTAATGACATATTAGAGTCCTCGGAAGTCTTGTTGTTAAATGTCTCCACGCCAGACCCCTCAGCATATGCTACTTGACTGGTAGCTGGCTCGTCAGTCTTCCAAGATACAACAACTTGACCACGTGCTTCTGCGCCACTACCTCGAATTGAGGTTTCAACGGTGATGTCTTTGATTTTTGGTGGTCGAGTATCAAGTGCAGTCTTAAGAGTTTGTTTGTCAGAAGTAGCAAGATTGCCGTCACGATCGCGCGATTCAGCTACTAATGTATATTCAGTGTCGTCGAGCAAATCTCGAACAGTAATCTCATGTTCAGTGACTAAATCAGAACTAGAGACTTCTTTGCCTGGATTGCTATTAGCCGAGAAACTAACAAGCGACGAAGTCGGAACATTAGTCGTCCAAGTAATTTTTTGACTACTTGTTGGTTCGCCTTCAATGGGCTGAAAACGAAGATTTTCAATTCTAGGTCGAGCAGGGGTTGTAAATGTCAGCACCGTACTACCAGGGTACTCATTTCCATCCTCATCAAATGTATTTAATCGGTAGAAATATTTTGTGCCGTCGTCAAGGCCAGAGATCTCTAAATCATAAGTAGACTTTGAGAGTGAAGTAGAAATCTCTTTAATTCCACCAAAGGTATCTGATTTACCGTATTGAAGCACGACCTTTGATGCCGAAACTGATGTGAATCGTATTTGCGCAGAGTTCAAGGTGACTCTTTGAGTATTCACCTCTTGAGTCGAAGGGGCAGGGGTAGTCGCAAAAGTGAATTCACTAGACATACCGGTATTGCCGTCCTCATCAGTCCAAACTGCCTTGGCATAATAGGTTGTACCGGGCGTTAAGTTGTTTAGATCGACATTATGGTCGGTAACTTGTGATAGACTAGCAACCTGGAACGGGGCATACTCGCCAGATTTTGTGCCGATTGATATTTTGCTATCACTAGCTCGATCAGTGGCCCATTTAATAGTTGCTTTCTTTGTGCTAATACCCGTAACGCTTGGCTGAGAAATTAGATTAGCTGGTGAAGTAAACTTACCTGTTGGCGTCTCTTTGTCTACCGCACTTTCGGCACCACAATTGTTGGCACTATCACAGGCAGAAACCTTGTAAAAATATTCTGTCTGACTCAAGCCTGTATCCACATAGCTAGTACCAGATGTTGAGGCAACTTTTGTGAAATTAGAGTTATCAGTTGATCGCAATATTTTATAACTGGCAATCCCCGCACCTGTGTTGGTTGGTTCAGTCCAGGTTAAGGCTAGACGCCAAGATGACGAGGATTTGATTGAAACATCGGCAATATCCAGATCAAGTGGTATACCAGGAGCTGATGTATTAGCAGTGAAGACCACGCTCGAATATGTAGCGTGATTAATATTACCCGCCTCGTCTTTAGCGACCACATAAAAGGTATTATCACCAGGTTGAGTTGCGAAGGCGCCAGCCGGCAAACTTGTTACGCCAGCATTAGTAAATGTACAATTGTTAACCGTAGGTGTTGCGTTAACAGTATAGCAATAAGTGATTGCACTTGCCGGGCCACTAAACGAAGCTGGTGATGACCACGAAAAGGCAAAACTATTAGTTGTATTTGTTGCTGGGGTTGCAACTACATTTTGTGGACCAGATGGCGAAGTATTGTTTAATTTTAGAGCTGCTGTTGCATAGCTTGTAGTCACATTACCTGCCTGGTCCCATGTTCTGAAATACACTGTGTTAATGCCTTCATTGATATTCGGGAAGTCTGGGTCGCTACGAGTTGTATAGTTGCCGTCATTGGCTAGGAAACCAGCACCACTAACTCCGTCTCCATACCAAGAACTACTAGTGCCAATTCTATATTGTAATCCAGATACTCCTGAGTCATCATCACTCGGAGAATCAGATCCAGAAGTTGGCCAAGTAAATGTAACTTCCTTACTGGCCACAAACTGTGATGGGGCAGTAATGTATCCTGGGTTTGTTGGTGCAATATTATCAAACCTAAATTGAAATTGTGTTGAAGAAGCGCTTAGGTTTCCTGCCTTATCTATCCCCTTTACAATCAAATAATAAGGAGAAGTTGATGTGGTTAATGGTGTAGACAGATATCCAGAAGTAGATAAATCAACAGAGTTAGAACCGACCGTAAATTGACAATTACCACCATTATTTACCGGGCTGGAGCCAAACAATCCTTTTGTCGTAGCAGGATCAGCGCTATTTGATGTGCCTAAATATAGGCAATAACCTAGCATACCGGCGCCACCATCTGTGCTATTATCCCAAGAAAAGTAGGGAGTAGACGAGTTTGTCCATGCATTACTGAATATCTCATCTCCACCGTTGCTTTTATACATTCTCAGATTACTAACATTGCTAGGCGCATCAGAATCAGAATTTGCTGTAAGTGTCACATTATCTAATTGAACTCTTTGTGTTCCGTCGCCTTTCAAAACTGCTTGCCACCTAATGCCGGAGAATGTAACAGGAAAATCGCCAATATGTGAGTTAATGTCCGTTACTAGGTTTGATTGACTCAAGCTAGATGAAGTAGTCCATGAACTTCCATTCCAATACTTCCAGCTGGCTCCATCATCATCACTTAATCGATACTTAATAGTACCTCCGTTTAGATTTTCAGAAGTAGAAAACCCATCCCAACTCGCCACGCCTGATTCTCGAATTTTATTAGCCAAAGTTACTGCTTGTTCGGTATCGACATATGGTTTCGTCGTAAGTGATCCTCTTGCCACATTACTAATACGTACTTCATCCAGGCTACCTTCAAAGAAGCCCTGTGATCTACCTTTATCAAAACCACCATAAGATTTACCCAGCAATAAATCACGGTTACCGTCAGGCATCGACAATGTTTTATTTGCCGACGCAACACTTATGCCATCAATAAATATCTCCATTGTTGTACCGTTATATCTACCGGCAATATGATGCCAATTTGTGTCATGCGTATTAGTTGATGATTGTAGGTAGCCATTATCTCCATAAGACCAAACCATAGCGTCACTGTTGGCGGTATTACCCGTGCTTACGTATAGTTTCCCGTTATGAACCACCATGGTACTTACATCCTCAATATAGCTATCCAACCAACTAGAATTTACACCATCACCACCGACTTGAGTCCAAGTAACGCCATTGTAGCGCCAAACTTCGGCATCGCCAGTACTAAAACCGATCCCAGCATAAAGATCTCCGTTATAAATCGCCATCGAACGAACTCGTTCATAGTTGTTAGAATCTAACCAACCCATATTGTCTGAGCCATTACTATCGCCACCAATTTTCGCCCAGGTTGGGCTACCTCCATCACAATCAGTACAAGACCAAACTTCGGCATCATTATTTGGAGCGCCAGATCCTGAATAGCCCAAACCAGCCACCAATTTATCATTCCAAACAACTAATGAAGCCACGTCTTCGTACACACTATTTGCCCAACTTGAATTAGCGCCGTCACCACCAACTTTAGTCCAAGTAGTTCCGGTTCCACTATATTTCCAAACTTCAGCCAACCCAGCCGAAGCACCTCCAACAGTCGCATATAACGAACCTCTGTAAGTAGCCATTGCGCCGACTTGAGCATAACCTGACACACCCCAGTTGCCAGAAGGAGTACCGCCAATTGCTGAACCGCCCCAGTTCGGCGAACCTCCATCACAACCAGTACATTCCCACACCTCTCCATCACCGGAACTTGCACCTAAACCAGCGTATAGCTTACCATTTGCAACTCCAAGCGAGTACACAGATTCATAGTTTGACCCCCATGCACTTCCTATCGCTGGGTTACCATCTGCAACTTTAGTCCATCCCGGATCATCGTATCTCCAAACTTCTGCGTCATTAGCAGTGCTACCAAGACCAACATAAAGCTTATTTTTGTAGTTTGTCATCGACCAAACAGCTTCATAGGTATCTACGGACCAACTAGAATTTATCCCTTGTCCGCCAATAATCGACCATTGATTCGTTGTAGGATCTTGCACCCAAACAGTCGCATCTCCACCTGCGTTGTTGCCAGTACCTATATACAACTTCCCGCCAACAGTAGTAGACGACTCAACGCTATCAATCCCATATTGACCCCAACTCTTATTGACATACTTTCCACCAATCCTAGATCCACCCCAGTTTGGTGAGCTATCACAGTTATTACACTTCCACATATAAGCCTCTCCGCCACTTGAAAGCCCAGCATAAACGGTTGAACCATCTACTAATAATGATTTAATATTTGTGTGCGTCGCATTCCATCCACTATTGACGTTATCCCCACCAACTTTTGTCCATGAACCGTTGTATCGCCAAACCTCATCATCACCAGCTGACGAGCCAAGTCCGATATATAACGTTCCTCCGTTATTTCGCATTCCATAGACACCTTCTTTGTCTGTCCCAAAATTCGCTGCAC
>CAZTWB010000007.1:0-27547 GCA_964617035.1 uncultured Candidatus Saccharibacteria bacterium | reverse complement strand
ATAGTTTACTCCTTCAGTAGTTTGCATTACTGTAGTATTCCATTTTTTATCACTTGTAGTCATGTATTCGGCTTGAATATTGTACAGGGGCACAACCGACTTTATACCAGGCTCCGATTTGATGGTCGCAAGATCTTCTGATGTTAGCAATGCTTGCCCAAATTGACCAGTAGGGCGAGCATCTGGGTTGTATTCCGTTGGTTCGGCATTGGCGATGGGGTTTTCGTTGGTTTGGCTTTTTGCTGAAATTAGCAGAACATCCTTGGCCCCAACCGCATCAATCTGTTTGTCGACGTATGTTTTTAGTCCGGCTCCGACACCGTTGGTTAGCATCAAGGTCAAACCCCCGATAAAAACAGCAGAAATTGTCAAAAAAGTCCGTAATTTACTTTTAGCTAAGTTTGAATTTGCGGTTAGTATGATGTCCCAGATTCGCATTACTTTTCGTCTTTCTTAATTAAGCCATCTTTTATATAAACCCGCTTATTGCATTTCTTTGCCAAATCATCATCATGCGTAACGATTATTAGGGTGATGCCATGCTCCTTATTAAGTTTAAACAGAATATCTTCAACTTGTGCACCGGTTACGCTATCAAGGTTACCCGTTGGTTCGTCTGCAAAGAGAACACCAGGCCTATTTATTAAAGCTCTAGCAATGCAGACGCGTTGCTTCTGTCCTCCACTTAAGTTTTTTGCACGGTTTTTTGCTTTATCTTTCAAATCGACCTGAGCTAATGTCTCTAGAGCAAGTTTTCGTCGTTCATTTTTTCTTACGCCTGCAATTTTTAACGGTAACGCAACATTGTCTATAACTGTATCATTGGCATTCATAAAGAATTGTTGGAATACAAAACCGAATCGTTTATTTCGTAAACTATCCAGTTCGGCAGGCTTAAGTTTGTTTACGTTTTTACCTTCGAATAGATACGTTCCAGATGTAGGACGATCCAAGCAGGCAAGAATATGCATTAGTGTAGATTTGCCAGAGCCACTCTTCCCAATAATTGCTAAACTATCACCCTTGTTTATGGTAAGCGATACACCCTTGAGTGCCTTGAACGAATTCTCTTTTTTGCCATAAACCTTAGAAAGATTTTTCACAGATATTAATGATGAGCTTGTTGTTTGCACATTAAGAGTGTACCAGATAAATGTATTGCTTGCTTTAAATTGGTTTATCTTTGAGTCCTAGTAAGTAGCCGACATAACTAGAAACTAGATGCAAACCAAACCATACTAATAACACCGTAACATTTTGCAGGGGAGTAAGAGATATTACAAGCGATGACAGCAGTACCCCACCGATTATGTAGTCTATTTGATCAAAGGGAAACCATGCTTCACCAGAAGGGATCCGAAGTTGACGTTTAAAAAAACTTTCAATGGCGTCGCCCAACAAGGCGCCAATGCCAAGCAAAACTCCTAGATATATGGGTAAACTTGCGTAATCCATCTTAATCAAACCACTAATCAAATCAGTATTTATGTAAAGGTACTTTTGTAGCCAAAAAACTAGGCTGGCAACTATCACGCCAAAGCAAAAACCCCTCCATGTTTTGTTGTCTCCTAAGATACGTTTTCCCTTGAATGATTTACCAAAATCTATGGGGGTTTCCCAATTGCGTAGATAGGGGATTCTTTTGGCAAAAACAGGCGTGGCGTTTGCAATACCAGCGGGTGCAAAAAACCATAAAGCAAGGATGATAATATCTATCACGGCTTGAGCCTCTTTCTTATGCGATTTATCTTTGGGTAAAGCAAGGTTTTTAGTGGCGGTCGCACCATTGAATAGTGAGCGGTTCGAAGTAGTGCAGGAAGATTATTTTTAGTTGGTTTATGGGATATCTGGGAATACACAGAAGCCATTCCTTTTTCTCCGTGAGCATCACTGCTGGCGGCACAAGGTATGTTGTTTAGTCTGGCAACTGTTGTGGCCTCTGGTCCCTTATTCTGAAAAATAGCTCGTCCATTGTATATCTCGATAATATCAATTTGATCCATAATTTTCTCAAGTGTTGCTTTTGAAATTCCATGTCGAACTGTCTCAAATGGGTGAGGGATATATACCAAGCCTCCTTGTTCTTTTATGGCGCGAGCAGTTTTAGTTGCTGACATGCCTGGCGTAACGGGTTTCTTGAGGTACAAACCAATTATCTCCCCGTCTTTACTGTCTACTTCTTCGCCCACTATAATCGCCTCACCGAGCATACTTTTTAGCTCTGTGGCTAGCTCAATAGTATTGTGGTCTGTTATGGCTATAAAATCCAGTTTGTCGTCTTCAATAAACTGACGGTATTGCGATGGAGTCAGTCCGCCATCTTTAGAGGCAATTGAATGGGTGTGGAGGTCAACCTTATACATTATCTACTTTGTTTACGACTAAAGAAAAACGCTGATAAATGGTCACTAAAGATAGTATAGCAATTAAGACCACAGCTTGCTTTAAGTAACCACTTAACAGACCAATTACTAGCGCAAACATGCGTACATCATATGTCATTATTCCGCTTCGAAAGGTTGCATTTGTTTTGTGTGAGTTTGCTTTATTTGATTTTTTTGACACAACTTCACCCCACGCATTAATGTAACTGACTATTATCGATAACCCACACGCAATAACCACCCAAACTGCATAAAAAATCTCACCAGAGTTGACTAGCGCGTATGCAATTCCAGCATACAAGATAACTTCTTTAATCCGGTCAGTAATGGAGTCAAGCAACATGCCTTTCTTGGAGGCGCTACCCTGAATACGTGCAAGCGAGCCGTCTATGGCATCTAATAAACCAAAGATCACCAAAAGTATGCTCGACCATATAAAAACTTGGTTTGCTATTAGCCACGCTACGAAAAAATGACCCAGTAAACCTAGTATTGTAATCATATTTGGAGTAACGCGTCCTCGGGATAGCCTATTGATTATTGATGCCATGGAATTCATTACATGGCGAACTTGTTGTCGAATTTGGTCGATGAGATTATTCATGGATTCCATTATACCTGTTAAAATATAAATACATGAAGAGTATGTGGTTCGCAAAGGCACAAAGAGATATTCTGAGTACTTTGTTGGTTTCAAGTTGTGTTAGTTTGGTTTTGTTAATCATTAGGATATTAGCTTCTGAAAGTTGGAGATTATGGTTTTTGTCGTGGAATCTGTTTTTAGCCTGGATACCCTTATTGCTAGCCGTTTGGCTTAAGTTTCTGACCGATAAAAGAAAAATCCCAACCTGGAAAGAGGTTGTTGTTGGGTTATTATGGTTGTTATTTTTGCCGAATAGTTTTTACTTAATGACAGATTTGATACACCTTCAGAGCAGTGGCGAGGTTAGTTTATTGTATGATACAGCATTAATTAGCTCCTTTGTGATTAACGGATTGCTTCTAGGCTATATTAGTCTATATATTGTCCATGCCCTAATCAAAAAGTATGTATCTGAATCTACAGCCTTTTGGTTTGCACAGTTAGCGCTTTTATTGTCGGGGTTTGCGATTTATTTAGGAAGATACTTACGCTGGAATACTTGGGATGTTGTTATCAATCCTATGGGGTTAATTTTTGATGTATCTGACCGAATTATTAATCCAGGGTCTTATACTCTGACATTTGTAGTAACGGGGGTTTTTTACGTGCTATTAGGTTCTACCTACGCTGTTATTTACCGTTTAATAGAAATTATTCGTAGTAACTAGGCAAATTTATCTGTTATACTACCTCTGTTATGGACAGACTTCAGGATATTTTCCAGAAAACAATAGCCAGTATATATAACGTTTATAAAGAAGTTATTTTTACTAGAACAGATAACGATTTTGGCGATTTTTCTACAAATGTAGCCATGTTACTTGCCAAAGAACTGAAGGAGAACCCTCGTCAAATTGCTCAAAAGATAGTCGATTCTATAGATGAGGCAAAGGGTATTAGAAATATTGAGGTTGCTGGCCCAGGATTCATTAATCTAATAGTTAGTGACGAGATTCTTGTTGACATGATTCTCGATTCAAAAAGTGATGAAAATACCCAAACTGTAGTAATTGAAACTAATAATCCTAATCCGTTCAAGTCAATGCATATTGGGCACGGTTTTAATTGTGTACTTGCTGATACAATTGCTAACCTACTGGAATCCTCCGGGGCAAATATTCATAGAGTTAGTTATCATGGAGATGTTGGTCTGCATGTTGGAAAAAGCATGTATAGTTTACTTAAGTCTATAGAGGGTGATCCTTCTAAGCTAGACACTATTCCAGTAAACGAACGCAATCGTTTTATGTCTCAGATGTATGCCCAAGGAGCGAAAGCCTATAAAGAAGACGATTTGGCCAAGAAAGAGATCGACATACTAGCCAAACAGTCGTTTATACATGACGACCCTATTTATAAGAAGGTCTATGAAACTTGTAGGGACTGGAGTTTTGAGCAGATAGATGATTTGGTTGCACGTCTAGGGAATAAACCAACAGAAAGGCGCTATCTGGAAAGTCAAGCCGATAAATTAGGAGTGGAGACTGTTAGGCAACATGTCGGAGATGTTTTTATTGAAAGTGAAGGTGCGATATTGTTCCCAGGATCTAAATACGGTTCATTCGATAATGTTTTTGTTGGCAGTAATGGATCTGGGTTATATGGCGCCCGCGATTTAGGGCTAATGCAACTGAAGGATAGAGACTATCATCCCGAAAAAAGCTATATTGTTACCGCTGAAGAACAAAGAGATTATTTTAAAGGTGTTATCAAGGCTTCAGAATTGTGTCTGCCTAATTTACAGAACGTGACTGTAAATATTTCAACCGGAACAGTTAAGCTAACTTCTGGAAAAATGAGCTCCCGGGACGGTGATGTGCTAGAGGTGGAGTGGCTATTTAATCAGATAAAGCAGGCGTTAGAGTCGCATAGTAGTAGTGACGAAGCAATAATAACGGGCGCAATAAGATACCAATTTTTAAAGGTTAAAATTGGCAATGATGTAGTCTTTGATATTCATAGCGCAACACAGCTACAAGGCAATACCGGCCCATACCTTCAATATTCTTATGCACGAGCCTATTCTATATTAAGCAAAATAAACGAACCTACAGATACTATGCTTATTGATCTGGAATCTAACGAGCATATTTTGTTGCTTAAAATAAGTGAATACAACGAAGTTATAGAAAAGGCTCAAAAGGATCTTTCGCCACATATACTAGCAAACTATACATACGAGCTTACACAGAGTTTCAATAGTTTTTATGAAAAAAATAGGGTGATTGGCGACAAAAGAGAAGGTCAAAGAGTAAAATTGCTTGGTTTATATACGAGAACACTTAAAAAATGCCTAGACATTTTAGGTATTCCAGCATTAGAAAAAATGTAGACAAATACAACTTTTTGCTATACTAAAAGCATAACAATTATCAAGGAGCCTAATCTTTATGGATATTTTATTTGACTACATTTATCAAATTAATTGGTTTACAGTTGTGATTGCTTCGTGCGTTGGTATGCTTATATCAGCCGTTTGGTACTCTGATGCTCTTTTTGGTCAGGTTTGGAGAAAGTCAATTGGGCTAAAGAAAAAAGATATTGAAAACCCAAAAACAGAAGTCGGGCTTATTATCGCATTTATAACTTTACTAATTATTACAGCAGCAACCGCAGTTTTAATAGATGTCTTAAAAATTTCTGGGGCATGGAGTGGGCTGTTGTTTGGTCTACTGGTAGGTTTCGGGTTTCTTACTACAAATAATGGTATGCATAAGCTATATGAGCAACGTCCGTTTCCTTTATTTGTAGTTACTGCTGTGGGTGATATATTGACGATGTCAGCAATAGGTGTTATACTAGCTCTTTGGAAATAGGAGATTTTCTGACATGGCGAAGGCGCCAAAGAAGAGTGGAATAAAAGTTACAAAAAAAGTTACCAAAAAGGTTAAGTCGTCTACCAAATCCGAGTTGGAGGGATTTGTAGATTTTATTCGTACGCAAGGAATAGTTGGGCTAGCGATTGGTTTTGTAATGGGTACTCAGGCCAAACAATTGATTGATCAGATGTCTAGGAGTTTTATAGATCCGATAATGGGATTATTGATCGGGGGCAGCAAAAGTTTAAGTGAAAAATCGCTATACGTTCAAATTAATTCACGTTCAGCAACTTTTGGTTGGGGGGCATTTGTGTATGCTGTGATTAATTTTTTGATAATTGCCGGAGTTATATACTTCACCTTTAAGTGGTTACATCTTGATAAGCTCGATAAAAAGAAAAGCTAACATAATCATCGGATGCTGAATTAATCACTAGGTTTTTTTAGTCATAAGGGCTATATTTTAAGTAAATGAGTTACTATGGCAATGATAATAGATCTCAGCATAAGAGATCAAAGAAATCTAAGTGGCTATTTTTGGCGGCAATCATAGTGATTATACTTTTGGTATGTTTATTTTTGTACAAAAGTAGTAATAATCAAAAAAGTGCAACAGAGGGTATCAATGGAGCAAACGCCAATAATGAAGCAACTGAGCAGATTCAAGATTTTGATACCGTAGAGGCAAAGTATTTATTCAGTGGCACGGTTGTTCCAGCAAGGGCAGTAGAAAATGAGGCTCGCAAACCGTATGGAGGTATTGATTATAATCAACCATTCAGCAAACTCGATACATTTAATCCGTCTCAGTACGATGCCTGGACTATAGACAACGAGTGTCCTATAACGGACGCGAATATACCATATCGCCAACAAGTCACTAATACTGTTTTTAATTGCCGTCCTGAGTTTTTGCCTGCCATGAAAAAATACTTTACAGTTTTAAATTTTGCAAACAACCATGTTTACGATCAGGGGAGCAACAAGTTCCCACAAATGCAGAAGTATACCCAAGATGCCGGGTTCCAATTTCTCGGCAATCAAAATCCGGCCGAAACAAAAGATGTATGTGAGGTTATATCTATGAAGGTGCATCTTAATAAGAAAGATGGGTCAAGCACAGAAGGGTCTTTACCGATAGCTTTTTGTGCATGGCATTATTTTGAAAGACAACCCTATCCAGGGGAGTTTGATGTCATGAAGAAATATGCAGATATCATGCCGGTGGTGGGGTTGATGCAGGTTGGCCAAGAATATATTCCTAAAGCCGGATCTGATCAAGAATTTGTAGGTAGATCGATAATTGATGGAGGCGCAGAGTTTGTTATCGGAAATAGCCCTCATTGGGTGCAAAATAGCGATGTATATAAAAATAAGCTGATATTTTATTCAACAGGAAATTTTATCTTTGATCAACTAGACAAGGAAACTAATCGTGGAGCCTCAATTGAGGTGAATATGAAGATTAAGTATGACGAAAATGTTGTAAAATGGCTGACTTTAGGAGATAAATGTAAAACACATTACGATGACTGCTTAAAGCTTGCGCAAGACTTAAAGCTTAAAAAAGTTCAACCGACTTTTACTTATGGCTTGGTTGCAAGTACAACGGGGTATAAACAACTGACCCAGAAGGCTGATTCGGTCACTCAACAAGAAGTTGAAGGGCGCGCAAATTGGCAAGAAACATTAAAGAAGTTAGGGCAAAGGTAATTATGGTTATGGGCAAATATCGAGTTATAATGGTCAATAATGATTAACAAGAAACTCAAACCAACGAAACTTCTCTGGATGGATCTAGAAATGACTGGTCTAGACTGTAAGAATGATGTTATTTTAGAAGTCGCCGCCGAAATAACAGACTTTGATTTTAAGACTTTGGCTACTTATGAAGCTTGCATAAAGCAATCCAAAGATGTAGTGGTAAGTCGAATGCAAGCAAATCCATGGTGGCAAAATTATCCCGAAAACAGAGACCAGTTTGTTAACAATTTAGAAAAGGGCAAAGAATTGGCGGATACAGAATCCGAATTGATAGGAATTATTGAAGAGCAGTTTGGTGATGAACCAGCAGTATTAGCTGGAAATTCAATATATAACGACAGGTTATTTATTAAACAATGGATGCCCACATTAGACCTTAAGCTTCATTATAGAATGCTTGATGTGAGTTCGTGGAAGGTGCTAATGCAGGGGAAGTTTGGCAAGGAATACACCAAACCAGAAATTCATCGTGCATTTGAAGACACACAAGGTTCAATTGCCGAACTTCAATATTACTTAGATTGGTTTAAAAGAGGCAAGCACTAAGCTCAAGAATGATTTAGCATACTCTAAGCGTAATAGTGGCTCTATGGTTGCTTAAAACATACACAGGAGTATGTTTGTTGATATAATAGTTCAATACACAAAGGTGAGCAAAGTAGGAAAAGTGAAGTGAATCATAAATCTGTAGAAGAATATTTATTATCAAAGCCTGATTCGATACTTGATTATCCGTTTGGAAAAGGAGTAGCAGTCTATAAAATAAATAGTAAAATGTTTGCCTTAATAGCAGAAGGTAGTGAGCCAGTTAGGATAAGCCTTAAGTGCGATCCTAAATTGTCAGAAGTTTTAAGAGAAAAATACGAATCAGTTATGCCAGGATATCATCTAAATAAGAGGCACTGGAACACGGTTATCTTAAGCGGACAACTACCGTGGGATGACATCAAGGGTCTAATTGATCTAAGTTATAATTTGGTTAGTAAAAGTATGTAGATTCTACTTTGAAGGAGCAAGTGGGTTTTTTGGATCCCATTCTTTTAGCACGGGTTCAGGCTCAGCTTCTAGTGCGGTCATTACATTATGATAAGCTTTACTCTCTTTAGAACTAATCTTTTCATCTGACTCGAGAACACAGTTCGCAATCTCTGTTATAAGAGTCTTGAATACTAGCGCAGATTCAGGATCTTGAGACTTGATGGTTGCCACAGAGTTAGTGATTGCTCTAAGTAGTTGCGGTTCAATACCCTCAGATGAATCTCTCGCATGTTCTGGAATTGGGGATTTGTAGTAATCAAAATCAAGTAAGTTATCAATGAGCTCAGATTTTGCGTCGTCGGCAAAATTTTTAATGGCTTGTTTCGTCGCAAAATTATCTTTAAAGTCTTCTACAAATCCTGGGCGTGAAAGAATGAGGTATCGTGGGGTTTCTTTTATGCTCATCTGCATATCAATCCATTGTGGTGTGGTGAAATTTTCTCGCCCAATCATTGCGAGGCCCTAGTGTTATCTTTAAGAATTAGGGTTACGTTGTCGTTACTTTGTTTAATAACTTCTTTACCTTTGGGTCCAACACTACCATATTGTGCTTCTAGTGATTTTTGATACTCTGCAAGTTTTTCGGTAATAATTTGAGTAAACACTTCATCATAACGACCATTACTAGAAGCAGCAGCAAGTTCCTGATCAGTTTTCTTGTCTGTTAATAATTTTAGTTCTTTATCTTTTATTTTACGTTTTTGCTTTGCAAGATAATTTATTAGGCTGTTTTGATCTGATTTTATAGTCATAGACGTTACTACAGCTAGCTTTTTTGCTTTTTCGCTACCAGCTTTTGTAGTGCCAGCACTAGCGATACGAATAATCTCATTTTGTTGTTGGGTTATTTTAACTAATGATTCTGTTGAGCTGTCTTTCGACCCAAAAATACTAAAAATAACTACAAGCAACAATACAACTAAAGTAAAAACACCTAGTCCTATGATTAGCATTTTTAGCTTCGGGTCATTTGGCAGTAGACTTTTTTTTGGGGGTGTTTGAGGGTTCATAATAAAGTCAAACTGCTGACTGTCTAAGCTTTCAGAAGTGGGTTGAGCTTGTGGGGCTTGAATTCCAGGCTGTATTCTTTGCTGAGAAGTTTGGGTATTTTGCGCTTGTCCGAGCTGTGGATTTGGCTGAAATTGATTATTAGGATCCATAACACTAATCATACCAAAGCATGAGCATATCAACCAGGTCAATGTCTAGGCTAATGTTTATTCTTGTGGTGACTTCTAGTTGCCTATGTTATAGAATAAGTATATTATGCTAACAGGGGGTGTTATGACTAAATCAAGAAAGAAACAAACCGCAGATAAATCTGTATACTTTTGGGCCTTGGCCAGGATTACGTTAGGATTTACCTTTTTGTGGGCATTCTTTGATAAATTATTAGGCTTGGGATTTGCTACATGTCGAGACAAAAAGACGGATATAGTTGCGTATATGTGTCAAAAAACTTGGATAAATGGAACATCACCAACCGAGGGCTTTCTGAAGTTTGGAACAAAAGGTCCTTTTTCTGATATTTTTCAGGCAATGGCTGGAAATTCACTAATCGATCTTCTATTCATGACAGGCTTACTGCTTATCGGTTTATCTCTCATACTTGGTGTAGGTATGAGAATAGCAACAATCAGTGGCGCTATATTGTTGATGTTGATGTGGTTAGCAACCCTATTTCCAGAGAATAATCCGTTCATTGACGAACATGTTATTTATTCTATTGTGCTACTTGGCTTGTTATATTCAAACAACCGTCAGGTGTGGGGCTTTCGTAATTGGTGGATACGACAGGATATAGTTAAGCAATTTCCGATATTAGAATAAGACGGATAATACATAAATAGGAGATTTGGTAAGAGTGATAAAACACAAATCAAAACATGGCACTGAACAAATAATGTGTTTTGGATTAATGAATTTATGAAGATTGTGGTAGTAGGGGCTGGTTTTGCTGGAATTCGTACAGCGCTAAGTTTAGCTAACAAGAAAAACATTGAAGTTAAACTAATATCTACAGAAAGTTATTTTGAATATCGTCCAGCTCTATACCGTTCAGCTACAGGACATTCGCCACTTGAGGTAGCTATACCTTTGCGCGATTTTTTTGGCTATGCACAGAATGTTGAAGTCATTAAAGACACCATTGTTGATTTGGATAACAAAAGCAGTCAAGTTACTGGAGAAAGCGGTTCAGTATATACCTATGATAGGCTAATACTTTCACTGGGCAACGTAACAGAATTTTTTAATATCAAAGGTCTAAAACAGTTTGCTTATGGGGTAAAAAGCATCCATGAAGCGTTGAGATTAAAGCGTCACATCCATGAACAGTTAATGGACACAAAAACAGAGAAGAATTATGTGGTTATTGGTGCAGGAGCTACAGGTGTGGAGCTGAGTGCTGAACTGAAAACATACATAAAGAAGATTCGAAAAAAACATAAAGTACGCCCAACATTTAATATTGAGTTAATAGAAGCAAGCCCCAGAGTTTTATCGACCATGACAAAAAGATATTCTAAAAAAGTCAAGACTAGATTGCGTCATATGGGCATAAAAATTCACACAAAGACAGCAGTTAAGACTGAGACAATCGAGGGAATACAACTTCCTAATGGATCTATTGAATCCAAAACTGTTGTCTGGACTGCTGGTGTTGCAAATAATCCATTCTTCAAGAAATTCCCAAAAGTATTTTCGTATGGTAGGGCAGGTAGAGTAGTGGTCGATGAGTATTTAATGGCTACAAAGAACATCTTTGTGATAGGAGACTGCGCAGATACACAGTATAGCGGTATGGCGCAAACAGCAATACAGGATGCGAAATTTGTCGCAAACAATATAATTCGTGAACAAAAAAATAAACAACTACTCAAATATAAACCCAAAAAACCCGTTTATGCTGTTCCTGTAGGCAAGTATTGGGCTGCAGTATCATGGCATGGAGTAGAAATATATGGATTAATTGGTTGGATTTTACGGCGCTTGGCTGATCTGAAGGTGTATCTATCATTTTTGCCGATACTTAAAGCACTAAGTGTCTGGCGAAGTGGTTTTATTGATGAAGAGACTTGCCCTATTTGTAAGGTATAATATAAGGAGATGAATAAAGTGTTTCAGCAGCTCAAGAAATGGATTTTAAATAACCTAGTATTCATTAGCTGGATTGTGGCTCTGGGAGCAGTAATTGGCAGTATGGGATTGAGCGAGATACTAAATCTTAAGCCCTGCGCATTGTGTTGGTATCAAAGAATCTTTATGTTTCCGTTAGCATTCGTATTGGGTGTTGGAGTCTATCGCAAAGACGATAACTCGGCTTACTATGCGCTACCTCTAAGCATTGTCGGCATGGTGATAGCTTTTTATCATACATTACTGCAATGGGGAATAATCAAAGAGGTAATTACTACTTGTTCGATTGATAGTTCTTGTGCTGAGCCACAAATTAACTGGTTCGGATTTATTACAATTCCATTTATGTCGTTTTTGGCGTTCACGATATTAACAGTTATATTGTCTGTTCATGTTCGGCTATTACGAAAATCTTCTAACTCTAAGAAAGGAAAAACAACAGAAAAAACCAAATCCGGTATTGACAAATAAAAGTACTTGTGCTAATATAAAGTGGTCAATATAAAACAAAAAGGATCACAATAAAAATGGCAAAAATTAAAATCATAGATAATTCAGGTGCAACACCCTCAGTAATATCGCCAACACAAAATCAGATGGACGAATGGATTGCCCAGGAACTATCTGAGGCATCAGATATCCAGATGCTCGGCGACGACAACCCGCATACCTTGTTTGATGAACCACAAAGTGCCTCAATGGACTAGTAGTATTTGTGATAGATAGTGCGGCTGTGATATAAAAGTTAGAAGCTTGAAATATCATTTTGCGCACAAATCTGAGGGTAGATTCTGAAAATTGAGAACGGCGCCATTGATAGTGCTCAAGCGTAATTTTGCATGAAGCGCGTCATTAAACTGGATTATAAAAAGTAATAATAGCCAAGCTTACGTCTCTTGGCAGATAGTATTGATTGAAGGGCTGCGGAAGCCTAATAACTAAACTAATCGAACTATTGGTGATGAGTAGCGTACAATAGTAGTGAGTATGGATGCTGTCGAGGATATTAAGCAACGTTTAGCTATTGAGGATGTCATTGGTGAATATGTCGAACTAAAGCGTGCTGGGAGGAACTTTCGGGGACTAAGCCCTTTTAATTCAGAGAAAACACCTAGTTTTATGGTTAGCCCCGAAAAGCAAATTTGGCATGATTTTTCATCTGGAAAAGGTGGAAACATGTTTAGTTTTGTGATGGAGATGGAGGGGCTTGATTTTAAGGGCGCATTAGAGCTATTAGCACGCAAGGCTGGTGTTGATTTATCTCAATATCGTAGCGAAAATTATGCCAAAAATTCAAAATTAAAAGAGCGTTTGTATGGCGCGCTTGATCTCGCATCGAAGTTCTACCAAGTGCAACTAAAGAACAATAAAACAGTACTTAATTATGTTATTAATGAGCGCGAACTAACCAAAGAAACAATTATTGAGTTTAAGATAGGTTATGCACCCGCAAGTGGGCATACGTTGTGTGATTTTTTATTAGATAAACAATACACGCCGGACGAAATAAAGAAGGCGGGTTTAGGCAATGTCTATGGTGGACGGTTAAAGGATATGTTTAGGGGTCGGATGATGATAGCATTAATGGATTCACAGGGAAGGGTTATTGGGTTTACAGCACGTCAAATAGAGGATGATAAAAATAGCCCAAAGTATATCAATACGCCACAAACACCTTTATATGATAAAAGTAGGCATGTTTTTGGGCTACACCTCGCTAAAGATTCAATAAGAAAAAATGATTTTGTTGTCGTGGTAGAAGGTAACATGGATGTGATAATGAGCCACCAAGTTAATGTTAAAAATGTTGTAGCAACAGCCGGAACGGCAATGACTCTACAACATTTAAAGGAGATTTCGCGCTTTTCTCCAGATATTCGACTTAGTTTTGATAAAGATAAGGCTGGGCAGAACGCGACAGAACGTACAGTTATTTTGGCAACTGGATCGGACGTAAAGCTTGGTGTGGTAAGTATACAATCTGGCAAAGATCCAGATGAGCTAATCAAATCTGATGAGCAAGCCTGGAAGGACACCATTCAGAGATCAACCTATTCATTGGATTGGTTAATTGAATATTACTCAAAAGATATCGACATGAATTCCGGAGAAGGAAAAAAGACATATACCAAGAAGATTATCCCAATTATTAATAAATTAACCGACTCAGTGGAAAGAGAACACTACCAAAACGTAGTAGCGAATAAACTTGGAGTTAGTGTTACTGCGGTGAAGATGCAACAAGGGACACCTACACAAAAACGCGTATTAAAACGGGGACGAGAGGTCAAGCAAGTAGACAAGCGACAAGCCGATATATTAAAAACTGAAAACCAATATATAGGTTTGTTATTAATGCAACCGAGTCTGCGTCATTATATGAATGTAGCTACTTCGCAAATGCTATTTGGTGATTTATCAAAAGAAATGTTTGAATTTATCTCAAAAAACAAGTCTTTAAAGGCGAAAGAATTGATGGATAAAATAAAAGATGTGCAAAAATTGAGTGATTATGGTAAAGTAGTTTCATTATTGTATGAGGAACTCTATGCCAACCTCGAGTTTATTGAGCTTGAATATGAAGCCACTCGACTGCAGGTGCGTGTAATAGAACATTACGTAAAAGAACAAAAGCGAACAATTATTGCTCAACTCAAAGCTGGTGTTTCATCGGTGAATGAAGCAAAGCTACTTGAAGAAGCAAAGCAACTAGATTATTTATTAAAGAACGCGAAGGAGAGTGTGCGTGGGTAATGATAAAGACAAGAAGGCATTAGAAAATTCAAAACTTAAGATACTAGAAAAGGCTAAGAAAGATGGCAAAATCGAACAACGTGAGATTTTTAAACAGATTCCTGACACTCCAGATAATATTGACCTACTAGATAAACTGCATGCCGAGTTAACAGATGCTGGAGTTGAGATTGTTGAAGCCACCGAACCAAATGCGGAAGACTTTTCTGATGAATGGGTTTCAGAAGAAGAGGAGGTTGTGGTTGAGGAACAGATTTATGCAGATGATATTTCTGATGACTCTGTACGTTTATATTTAAGAGAGATTGGTAAGATTCCTCTACTTAAACCAGAGGAAGAACTGGAACTAGCATACAAAGTAGTAGCAGGAGATAAACGCGCTAAAGATAAAATGGCTGAAGCTAACATGCGTCTAGTGGTGTCTATTGCGAAGCGTTATGTTGGGCGAGGTCTTGACTTGCTTGATCTTATTCAAGAGGGAAATACGGGATTATTGCGTGCAGTTGAAAAGTTTGATCCCGATAAAGGTTTTAAGTTTAGTACATATGCAACCTGGTGGATTCGTCAAGCAATTACGCGAGCAATTGCAGACCAGGCTAGAACAATTCGTATTCCTGTTCATATGGTTGAAACTATAAATAAATTACTCAGGACACAACGTCGATTAACTCAAGACTTAAATCGTGAACCAACAAACGAAGAAATTGCCCAGGCGATGGAAATAGATGTTGATAAAGTTGAACACATCATGAAAATTAAACAAGACATTAGCTCACTTGATGCTAGTGTACGTGACGATGAAGAGGATAGCGTACTAGGTGATTTCATCGAAGACGAAGACACTATTAGTCCTGAGGATTCAGCAACTAATCAATTGCTAAAAGAACATGTTAAAGATATGTTGGGTGTTTTGTCGGAACGTGAACAAAAAATCTTAAAACTACGATTTGGCTTAGAAGACGGAAGATCTCATACACTAGAAGAAGTAGGGCAAGAATTTAATGTGACTCGTGAACGAATTAGGCAAATTGAAGCAAAAGCACTGGCAAAATTACGAAAGCACAAAGATAGTAAGAAAATACATGACTATATAAGCTAATGCAGTTTGCGAACTTAATAATCTGGATATTTTTACCAAGCCTTATTGCCTGTGCAGCATTATTACCATATATCTACTTCAAAAGGAGAAGGAATAAATAGTGAACATTATTGGCATAGCAGGTCTACCACGTAGCGGTAAGGATTCACTAGCTGAATTATTCATAAAGCATGGATATTTTGGGGTGTCTTTAGGTGATATTGTTCGTGATGAATCAAGGAGTCGACATGCTAACGAGAAAGATCCAATATCCGTCAAGAACATGACAGAGACATCAAATTATCTAAGGACAAATTTTGGGGCAGATTTTGCATTAAAGCAGGCTTTATTGCGTTTTGCAAAGGCTGAAGCAAGTCAGCAATATAAGGGGCTGGTTATATTCAGTGTGAGAGCTCCGATAGAGGTAGATTTTATCAAACAGAATGAAGGTAAGCTGATTTGGGTTGAGGCAAGTGATGAGGTGCGCTTCAGGCGTTCGCAGTCTGCTCGTCGCCAAGGTGAAGCCGAACAGACCTTAAAAGAAATGCTAGATCAAGAAAAGCTACAAGAAACTCCTCAAGATGGCTTGTCGGCTGATGTACAAATGGATACTAGCTATGTAAAGCGTCAGGCAACTGATGTACTCGAAAATAATGGTAGTAGCTTTGAAGAGTTTAGGCAAAAAGCTCAACAAACTTTCAATCTGCTTTGAATAAAAGGTATACTTGATGTCAGTGAAGCGACAAAACACAAAAGGATCTACGACTATTTTTTTAGGCAAATTGTCAGAGCACAAGAAGCTTATTGATGCGGATATTGAGTTGTTTTCAAAAAATATTCAAAGAAGTACACTGTCAAATTACGGAGCCTATTCTAGGGTTGCAACAGACGCATTCATCGATATCTTAAAGAGGGGCGGAAAACGAATTAGGGGCTCGCTAGTTATTACTGGCTATGAAATGATGGGTGGAGAAAATCGTAAAATGATAGTCCAGGCTAGTCGGGCAATAGAGATGATTCACGCATACATCTTAATAATGGATGATATTCAGGATAACAGCTTAGTGCGTAGGGGTGGTCCAACAGCACATGTTGCTTTGGCAGACTATCATCGTAAGCACTACTTATCAGGTGATTCAGAACATTTTGGCATTTCACAAGCCTTAAATGCTATGGGCATAGGCAATCATGCTTCACAAGTTATTGTACTAAATCTTGATGTAGACGAAGAGCTTAGAATAAAGGCTTCAAGTATATTGAACCAGTCTATAGTTACTACGGCGCACGGTCAAGCCAATGACATTATGAATGAAGTTAATTCTGATGTTCAGATGAAGGATATCGATAATGTCTTAGAGTGGAAAACTGCTTACTACACGTTTTTAAACCCCTTAACCTTTGGGATGGTGTTGGCTGGTGCAGATTGCCGTGCGACAGATGCGGTACGAGATTATTGCCTGAGCGCAGGCAGAGCTTTTCAAATTACAGATGATATTTTGGGTATCTTTGGGAGCGAGTTTGAGAGTGGCAAAAGTCCTATGGATGATATTAAAGAGGGAAAAAAGACATTGTTATCTTTATATGCGCTTCAGAATACAGATAAAGCAGATAAGAACTTTTTAATCCAGATGCTAGGCAATAAAGACTTAACGATGTCTGAATTCGAACGATGTAGGGATATTATCGTTGACTCTGGATCGTTAGAGTATGCTAAAAAAGAAGCAACACGATGTATCGAATATGCCAAAAACTCTATTCATAAACAAACTATAGATTGGAATAGAGAAGGGGTTGATTTCTTAGTGGGTCTAGCAGATATACTCGTTGATCGTAGAGCTTAGGTTATGCAATAGTGGTATAATGTTGACAATGGACGAAGTCTCTAGTATTACCAAAAATATTGATAGAACATTCTATATTACTAGTAAGTTTTTCCCTAAAAAGGTTAGGGAGGATGTAGCTAGGTTATATGGTTTTGTTGGGGCGGTCAAAATGTATGCAGACACCAAGGATAACCATAAGAAAGTACTAGCATTGGAAAAATCTTTTGAGAGCGCTATCTCGAATAATAGTTTTGATGCGATTGCACACCAATGGGATGATACTGACACTAGAATAATAAAACACATTGTCCGTTTACAGCACAAGTATAAGTTTGATACGACATGGGTGGTGAGCTTCTTTAAATCTATGAAGATGGATATCGATTCAAAGAAGTATTCATCAATAGATGAATTGTTAACATATATTTATGGTTCTTCTGAGACTGTTGGATTGATGCTAGCAAAGATTTTGAATTTACCTGAAGAGTCTATTCCTGCAGTGCAATTACAGGCTAGAGCCATAAAATGGACAGACCTACTTAGGAGTATCGGTGATGATGCAAGCAATGATAGGCAATACTTTCCTGCTAGTGAACTAAAAAAATATGGATTAAAAAACTTAACCGAGGAAGAAGCTAAGACTAATCATAAGGAATATGAAAAGTTCATATTTTCACAAATCAAACAGTTTCGTAAATGGCAGAATGATGCAGATAAGGGGATTACTTATGTTCCGGAGCGTTATCAGGTGCCAATCCGGACAACTATTACTATCTATTCTTGGATAATTGACGAAATTGAAGCAGACCCATTAATGGTGTTTGATAAAAAGCTTGTTCCTCGCAAGAGACAGGTTATTCGTCAAATCATAAAAAACTCTGCGAAAGGTACCGCTCGAGTTACAGTACGAACTACAAAACAGGTAAAAGCTGGTGTTAAAAAGGTAAAGCCGGCTACAAAAGCAACGATACCAAAGATTAAGCAAGCTCCAAGTGTTGCCAAAGAGAAGGCTAAAGAGTTAAAAGATAAATATATAGAAATCGAAGAATAGCACTAGGCTTTAGTAATTTCTGGTTTTGATTGTCTCATAGTATGAATTCTTTCGAATTCTCTGATTCCCAAATATACAATTAATGCGCCAACAGCGAAACACCAGTCTGATAGTGATAATGATGCTGAGCCAAAATATGATGAAATCCAGGGGTTGTATATAACGTTCAAAACGCAGAATATTGAAATAAATATTGCTACCCAGAATTGTTTATTATGGAGTTGGTACTTCGTAAAAATTCCTAAATGACTACGACGCTGAATAATATTGCCTAGCTGACAGAGTACGATGGTCAGATAGGTTAAGGCAGTTGCTTGCATATGGATGGTACTTCCTGATTGAACCGAGCTAGCATCGTATCCATGTCTACCAAAGAACCACAGATAGTTCATGAATGCTAAGCCACCAATTAAAAGACCACACATCATTAAGTCGGAGAGGCTACTACGATTAATAATGTGAGATTTAGGATTCCTGGGTTGATTAGACATCAAATCGGTATCAGCTTTGTCCCAACCAAGCGCTGCGATAGGGAACATTTCGGCAATAAGGTCAATTGCTAATATCTGCATGACCGTTAATGCTAAGGGTATTCCCAGGAGGCTGGCCGTAGCCAAACTTGTAAGGTTAACAACTAACTCAGCAAAGTTTGATGTAAAACAGCTCAGAGTACCTTTTTTAATATTTTGAAAAACAATACGACCTTGTTGAACTGCACTAACTAAGGTATGAAAACTGTCGTCAAGCAGTACAATGTCTGCAGACTGTTTAGCAACATCAGTTCCTGTTTTGCCCATAGCTACACCAATATCAGCACGTTTTAATGCGGGCGCGTCGTTAATTCCATCGCCAGTAACGGCAACAATTCTTCCGCTATCCTTAATTAAACCAACAATACGAAGTTTATCTTCTGGACTAACTCGAGAGAATATTACACTGCCTTTCGTTGTCATTTCGATGATTGCTTGATCAGAAAGCGAGTTAACTTCTTCGCCTCGCACCATCTTAATATCGTCTCGACTTTTGGCTAGACCCGCCTTTATAGCAATGGCTTGGGCTGTGATTGCGTTATCGCCAGTAATTACTGACACAGCAATGTTTGCTTGATGTGCGCTTTGCATGGCATCTGGAACTTCATCACGTAATGGATCGATCATTGACGCTAATCCTAGGTAGGTTAAGTTACTCTCAGCTTGATCCATAGTTAGATCATATATTTTGGAGTTATTCGGCAAAACTTTAAATGCAATGGATAGGTTTCGCATAGCTGACTCAGCTAGATTTTCTGCTGTTGTTAGAATGTTTTGTTTTTCTTTTGCAGAAAGTTTGACTCGCTTTCCATTAATCAAGATAAAACTACACTTTTGTATAACGCTTTCGGGTGCGCCCTTTACAAAGACGTATGGCTTGTTATCAGCTCCCCAGTTACGTATTGAAGACATGCGCTTTCTTCCTGAATCAAAAGAGAATTCTTTAAGTTCGGGTGAGTTTTTTTGTAGCTCGTCCGTGTCGATTTTAGCTTTACGTGCTAGTGTAACCAAGGATGCTTCTGTTGGGTCGCCAATTGCATACCAAATTGGGTGTTGGTCGTCGGGCGCTTCAACTTGAGCGTTGCTGGCTGATACTCCTGCTACAAAGAATAGTTGCAATGCTCCAAGTTGTTTGTCGGTTAGATTAACTCCTGATTGTTGAATTGTGCCATTGGCTTCGTAGCCAGATCCAGTTACTTGATATGTATCGCGCCCTATGATTATTTGCTCAACGGTCATCTGATTCTTTGTTAGAGTTCCTGTTTTGTCGGTGCAAATAATACTAGTAGCTCCCAGTGTCTCAACTGCAGATAGTTTTTTCACTAAAGCACGGGCTTTTACAAGCTTATTAGCGGCCTGTGCAAGTGAGGTGTTTATCTCAGCCGGTAGGCCTTGTGGAATAATCGAACTAGCGATTCCAATAGCAAAAAGAAAAGCATCTTTTATTGAAAGGCTAGCATGAATTGCGATAGGAAGCAGTATTGCGCACAATATTACCGTGCCAACAGTAACATACTTTGCAATGTTATTTATCTCTTTTTGTAGTGGGCTAATATCTGATGTGGTATCTTGACTAAGGTTTGCGATACGACCCAATTCAGTATTCATGCCAGTGCCGATAACAACACCGTAGCCATGTCCGGTAGCAACTGTAGTTCCTAAAAAACAGAGGTTATTACGACGCCCTAGGGTTGTGTTTACTGAAATGGCGTGAATAAACTTGCGTGAAGGATTTGATTCGCCGGTTAGTGCAAAATCATTAGTGGATAATTCTGATTCTTCAAATAAACGAATATCCGCCGGAACAGAATCGCCCTCTTCAATATAAACAATATCTCCCGGAACAATCTCACTCGATGGGATTAATTCTAGCTTGCTATCACGGCGAACTTTTGCCTCCGGGACAATAAGTTTTACTAACGATTCCATAACTTTTTCTGCCTTAAATTCTTGAGTAAAACCTATAACTGTATTAAAGGCTATTAGGGCTAGCAGAACAAAAGCCGTACGCTTATCGCCCAAGAAGTATGAAATAACACTACTAACTAATAGTAGTAAGATCATAAAATCTAGGAATTGTTTTAGATATCGAACAATCCAGTGTGTTTTGTGTGATTCGGCCAAGGTATTAGAGCCAAAACGTCCAAGCCTTTCTTTGGCAACTACTTTAGCAAGTCCATCTTTTGAAGATTGAAGTTTTTTTAAAACCAAAGTTGCATCAATTTGGTATTCGGGGGTATGTTTGCTGTCGTTCATAATGCTAAAGCTAAGTATAAAGTAAAATTGGCGTATACTGTAGTTATGAAGGAGCAAAATGCTAGAAAAAAACTAGCAATCATCGACGGAAAAAGTGTTTTTTATCGAGGCTATTTTGCAATGCCGAATTTGAGCACTAAAGATGGCACACCAACCGGAGGTGTCTTTGGTTTTGCGTCGATGGCACTTGAGGTTATTCGTAAACTACGGCCTGATTATGTATGCGTGGCGTGGGATAAACCAAAAACTAATATCCGGAAGAGGCTTGAAATGTATCCAGAATATAAGGCTGGTCGCAAACCACCACCTCCCGACTTCTATGAGCAAATTCCAATACTCCATGACCTGCTAAAGGCATTTGGCTGGCCTCTCTACGAACTAGATGATTTTGAGGCAGATGACATAATGGGTACTTTAGCTATTCAGGCGACAAAAAAAGATATTGATACCATGTTGATAACAAGCGACTTGGATATGCTCCAGCTAATAAACTCTAATGTAAGCGTATACGCACTGAAAAAGGGATTAAGTAATATTGAGTTATATCACCCTGAAAGCTTTCATGAAAAATATGGTTTGCTACCAGAACAATTTCTCGACCTGAAAGCTTTGAAGGGAGATAGTTCTGATAATATTCCAGGGGTGCCAGGAATTGGCGAGAAGGGAGCAATTGATCTACTCAAGCAATACAAAACACTAGATGGAATTTATGACAATATTGATCTGGTACGTGAGAGTACGAAAAAAAAGTTGGTGGCCGGCAAAGACTTAGCGTACTTGAGTAAGAAGTTAGCCTCGATTTGGCTAGATGCCCCGATAGAGTTAAATATTAGTGAAGTTGATGGTAGTAAATGCAATCCAGAAGAAGTTCGAAAGGTGTTGCAAAAACTAGAATTCAAGTCACTACTTCGTGTGAGTGCCGAGATATGGAATCAAGATATTGCCCCACCAGAAACACATTCAGTTTCTGGGTCAAAAAATATAGTTATCTCTAGTGATCGGGATCTAGATGATATTAACTTTGATAAAGTTAAAGAAGTTGTCGTACATTCTCGGTGTCTAGGTAAGCACGGCAAGGATCCCGTAGTATTTATAGTCAGTCCATCAAAGTCTCTAACCTATACACTTGAGCTAAACAAACTATCTTCAAGAAAAATAGCACAGTTGATAAGCAAGCTACCTGCACTGATAGGGTATGATTTAAAATCTACCCTTCAGGCTTGTATGTCGATTGGTGTTAGGCTTTCTGATATTCGTCACGACGTGATGGTCGGAGCCTTTTTGATAAATAGCCTGAGGCGTGAGCAATCATTAAGTGAACTCATTGAAGCAGATTTACATTATGGTGCGCAACTCGATGTCCTTAGTAACGAAGAGCTAGTGGAACGGGCAGGCGAGGTTACTAAGAGTATATGGTTGCTATATGAAATGCAACAGAATCAATTAAAGTCTATGCCAAAGGTTGCAGAATTGGCAAAAAATATTGAGTGGCCAGTCATTCCAGTTCTATCAAGCATGGAGTTTGAAGGAATAGAGCTAGATACTAAATATCTTGAAACTTTTGCTATAGAAATTGAAGATCAAATTTCTGACATTGAACAAACGGTTTATGGGCTTGCCGACAAAGAGTTTAATATTGGCAGTCCGTCTCAGCTGGCTGAGGTTTTGTTTGTTGACTTGAAGTTGCCGACACAAGGAATAAAAAAGGGTAAAACAGGGTATTCTACTGCGGCAAGTGAGTTGGATAAATTGCGCGGAAAGCATGAGATCATAGATCTAATATCAAGCTACCGAGAGGTTACAAAGTTGAAGAATACCTACATCGACACCTTACCTACCATGGTGGATGAACGTAATCGATTACACACAACCTTTGCATTAACCATAGCACAAACGGGAAGATTAAGCTCTAATGATCCTAATTTGCAAAACATTCCTGTAAGAACAGAGCTTGGTAATCGTATTCGAGAAGCGTTTGTTGCTGGTCAAGGTAAAGTGTTGGTCAGTGCCGACTATTCGCAATTCGAACTTCGATTAGCATCGGTTTTAGCCAAAGACGAAGAACTCATTGATATGTTCAATCAAGGCGTTGATATCCATACAGCTACAGCTTCACAGATATATGGGCGTAATCCAGAAGATGTTACCAAAAATATGCGACGCGATGCCAAGGTAGTTAATTTTGGTATTTTATACGGAATGAGTCCTCATGGGTTGAGTGTTGCAACCGGCATGACATTTGAACAAGCAAATCATTTTATTGAAAGATATTTTGAGCTCAGGAAGCCACTACTTCAATATATGGACGATCTTAAGGTTAAAGCGAAAGAGCTAGGTTATGTAGAGACAATGTTTGGTCGCAGACGTCCGGTTCCAGATATAAATTCAAGTAATTTTATGGTTAGAGCATCTGCTGAGAGGGCTGCAATCAATATGCCCATTCAAGGAACAGAAGCGGATTTAATGAAGATGGCAATGGTTGAGGTGGATAAGATCCTTGACGAAGATTGCAAACAATTACTTCAAATTCACGATTCAATACTAGTTGAGTGTCCAACCAAAAAATCAAAAAAAGTCGAGAATATACTAAAGACAACAATGGAAAATATCTATAAGTTACCAGTAAAACTAACAGTCGACGTTTCTGTAGGAAAAACTTGGGGTGAGCTTTAATATAGCTAACACAATATTTTGCACTAGAGTATCAAAAGTGGTATAATATCTAATCATGAGACAATTCATTGTTGCTGGAGCTGTAGTTTTGTTGATCTTTATTTCTGTTATTTGGTTTTTTGCTCGTAGTGGAGATAAACCTAAACAGCAAGTAGGAGTCAATAGAGAAACAAACATTACGAACTACGCCGATACCAATACCGTTGTTCGGTTTACGCAAGAAGGAAAGATCAACGCCAGAGAAGAGCACAGAGTGTTGCAGATTACTATAGGTCAAACCGAAAGAACAGCAGTTATTTATGATGGATATCAAGGTAATGTGCTAAAAAGTCAAACTTTACTAAACGATAGAGATGCATACAAGGCATTTTTAGCAGGACTGCAAAATAGTGGATTTACCAAACCTAGGGTAGCTACACGGAATGTGGTGCCACTTGGGGCTTGCCCAAACGGAAAGAGGTACCATTACGATATAATTAATGGCTCGGATACAAAACAATCTTTGTGGTCTACCTCGTGTAATTCAATACGAGGAACTTTTGGCGGAAACGTAAGTAATGTTCAGACACTTTTCCAGAATCAAATTCCTGATTACAACACCTTTATAAAAGAGGTTAGTTTTTAAATATAAGTAACATTATTAAATGATTAAAGTTATAGTCTTTGATTATTATGGCGTGTTGTATAGACCTAAAACCCAGGACTTGGATGAGAAGGTACTATCCCTAGCTAAACGGTTATCTAGCAAATACAACTGCGTGATTCTTTCAAATATTCCTAGTATAGGCGGCGAAATATCCCAATATTCAGATGTTGGAGACAGGGGCATTTTTAAGAATATATTTACTAGTGGCGATATTGGGTTCACAAAACCTGACCCAAGATCATTTTTGTACGTGTGCAATCAATTAAGCGTTAGTCCTGACGAGTGCCTACTTATAGATGATTCAGAAATTAATTGCTCTATAGCAAGCGACCTTGGTTTTTGTTCCATAAATTACACAGATTTTCCGAAGTTAAAAATTACAATAGACTCAGCATTGAATAATAAAGGTTGAGTGATAGTATATAATTCTGTGCCCGAAAAATACGACAAAGAACCAAATGAAAAAACTAAAGTCAATTTTGTAAATATTGGCCAAACCCATAAGCCAGTAGTGGATTTTGCTGGCATGCTCGTGATTGGCGCTGACGTTGATGAATTTCCTGAACTTAGTGAATTACCTGAGGATTCTGATAAATAATCTTTTCTTTGATTTTAGTTTTTTGCCAAGTTCAAAAAGCTCAAAACGTAAGTTGCTTGCGATTGCTGAATTAGGTACTCCAATAGATATACCATTTTTAGTGGTACTTAATTTGGGCGTAACTTCGAATCTGTCTTGAACATATTTGCGAATAATTGAAAACTCATCAGGTTCATTTTGCGAGTCTCTTCGCCGCAACAAGTCTCCTAGTTTATCTGCCATTCGCTAATTATACATTGTAGTAATATTTAAAATCGAATAATACGACGCGTGAATCACTGGTACAATTAATTTATGCCAGAGTTACCAGAGGTAGAAACTGTTAAAAGAGGACTCCAACGATTATTGCCAAAGCACTGCATTAAACAAGTTGACATCAGTTGGAATAAAAGCTTTTTAGTTAATAACAAAGATCTAAAGAATTATGTATTAGGATCTAAAGTTACTAAAGTTACGCGTCGCGGCAAATTACTAATAATCGAGCTAGATTCAAAGCATAGTTTGCTTATTCACTTAAAAATGACTGGACAGTTGGTGTTTCGTGGCGAAGATAATTTCGGGGCAGGACACCCTACAGACAGTTTGGTGGGAGAATTACCGGATAAATCTACTAGAGTGGTATTTGTTTTTGATGATGGATCTCGGTTGTTTTTCAATGACCAGAGAAAGTTTGGCTGGATAAAATTATTACTCACTGCCAATGTGAATAGTTTTGATTTTATTAAAAGGCTTGGACCTGAACCATTAGGGGATAAAATAACCTCTAGTTTATTTATCAAACAATTAAATAAACGCCAAAACTCTGGCGTAAAATCAGTATTACTAGATCAGTCAATAGTTGCTGGAATTGGCAATATTTATGCGGACGAAGCTCTATTTTTATCAGGTATTCATCCCAGTTTACGAATCAGAGATATTACTTCATCTAAGAAAATCGAGTTATTTAATGCTATTCGTGAAGTGTTACAGTTGAGTATTGATAATGGTGGGTCAAGCGACAGGAATTATGTTGATGCACAAGGTAATAAAGGTAGTTATCTGGGTTTTGCAAATGTTTTTAGGCGAGAAGGGTTGCCGTGCCCAAAATGCGGCGCCACAATCATTAAAATACGTGTAGCTGCACGCGGCACGCATATTTGCCCACACGAACAGAAGCTTCCGAAAGGATACAAATGATACATTATTTGTCTGGAGATAATGCCTTTGAATTGCAACAAAAACTTGATGATATAACAAACACCTTTGTAAGCGAATATGGCAATTTGGCGGTCGAAAGGGTTGATGTTGATAGTGTATCTGTCGCTAATATTATCGATACTGTTGGTAATATGAGCTTTTTAAGCCCTTCAAAATTAGTAATACTAAAAGGCGTAGCAGATAAGGAACTTATAGAAAGGCTATTAGAAGTTGATGTACCAGAACAGAATATCGTGGTTGTTGTATTTTCAAAGATTGATAAGCGCGCAAGTTACTACAAGAAACTAAAATCAAAACCTAATTTCGAGACTTTTGAAAATTTGCCCACTTACAATTTACCAAAATGGATACAAAACTATGCCAAAGCGACCGGGGGAACGATTTCATCTACTGATGCACGTCTGCTAATTGATAAAGTTGGCGAGAACCAGATGCTACTGAAAAGTGAAATTGACAAGCTGATTATTTACGATTCAAAAATTTCACAACAAACAATTGAGATGTTGGTAGAATCTAGACCACAAAGCTCTACCTTTGATTTGTTAGAGTCTGCATTTTTAGGAGATAGAGAAAAAGCCGAACGACTATATAAAGAGCAAAGACTTCAAAAAGTTGAACCACAGGTAATTATTGGATTGATTGGCTGGCAATTGCATTTACTAGCAATGGTTAAGTTGGCAAGAGGTAAAACATCTCAAGAAATTGCTTCGCAATCAAAGATAAAAGCCTATAGTATTCAAAAATCTATGACGTTAGCCCAAAAACTTTCGATGCATCAAATCAATAAGTTAGTTAAAGCAGCTCATGAACTTGATCTTTCTATAAAAAACAGCAAAGTTGATGCCGATCAAGCAATACTACTATTCATGAATCGTATTAGCTTTTTGGGGTAGCTTTTTTGGCCGGTTTTTTGGTGGTTGATTTAGTTGTAGTAGCTTTTTTTGTTGCCGGTTTTTTGGTAGTTTTCTCTTTAGAGGAGGATAGTTTTATCCCTGCTTCTTTTGATAATTTTGCTAATTGGGATTTTTTTCTAGCACCTTTGTTTTTGTGTAGTACGCCTTTTTTTACGGCAACGTCAATTTCTCTTTGAGCTTTTGATAGTAGTTCGGAAGCTTGCTTTTTATCACCTGAAATACTAGACATCAGAGCCTTGAT
>CAZTWB010000006.1:0-28381 GCA_964617035.1 uncultured Candidatus Saccharibacteria bacterium | reverse complement strand
GTGGCTGACACAATTGATCTTATGGGTCAAAATGGTGCTAATTTTAAAGTTGAGTATGTACCTGGCTCAGCTGTACAGTACACAAATGCTGTACCTAAAGGTATAAAACTAAGCGACAGTATTGTTACGTCTGGTGCGCCAATAGGTTATGGTGCTGCAGATGGTATTGTTCCTGGATGTTTCCAGTATTCTAGCATTGTAACCATTAAGGTTAAGGTTAAGATGCCAAGCTATTCAATCCAAAAATCAGCCCGATTAGAAGGTCAAACTTCTGCTGACTGGAAGGAATCTGTAAAAGCAGAGCCTGGCAAGAATACCGAATGGAGAATTGAATTCAAGAACATCGGCGGTACTGAACTTAAGCAGGTTAAGGTTGTTGACCAAGTTCCTGCAGGTTTAACTGTTGTTCCTGGTAGTGTAAAGCTTTACAACGGTAATTACCCAAGTGGTTATACCTATCCAGATACAGCAATCCAAAACGGTGGCAAGCAAGTAAACGTCAATATCGGTAACTATAATCCTGGCATTAATGCATTTGTATTGTTTAAAACTAAGGTTCCAGAACTTAAGGATCTTGAGTGTGGAGTTAATAAGTTTGATAACATTGCATACGCTACCCCAGAAGGTTATGGTGCTGTAAACGACGGTGCAGACATTACTGTTGATGGTAATGAATGTAAGCCTGAAAACCCTTCATATAGTTGTGATCTAGTTACCCTAGAGCAGCTTGGTGGACGAAAGGTTAAGGCTACTATTAAGGCTACAGCTATTAACGGTGCAAAAGTAAACAACTATGTTTACGACTTTGGCGACAAAACTGAGAAACTAGTTACAGATAAAACTTCTGCTGAACATACATACGCTAATGATGGTAGTTATGTTGTTCGTGTTGCGGTTAATGTAAACGTAGATGGTAAGAATAAGCTAGTTGAAAGTGACAAGTGTGCGGCTCCAGTTAAGTTTGAATCTGGCAAGCCAGTAACACCAGTTACTCCAACTACGCCTACTACACCAAGCGCATTACCTAACACTGGTGCAGGTGATATAGCTGGCATTTTCGTAGCGGTTACCGTTGCGGGTGCAGTGGCACACCGATTGGTGCTCAGCCGTCAAGAAAGCTAACAGTCATGTCAAAAACTGTGGATAACCACTAGCGCAAGTTATAAATTTGTGGTAGGGTTAGACACAAGTAGATGCATTGACTGGCCGCTCTAACTCTTAATAAAACCCCTAAGGATTTCCAAAGGGGTTTTATTATATTTTGTGAATGAATTTAAAGGTTATGAAAAACATTTGACTATTGTGATGTACCTGCATTAACTTGTATATGGTATCCGTTATCTAGGCTTTGGGCTGAGAAAACATTTGAACAATCTGAGTAGTTTCTGATCTCTACTTTAACTGCTGTTGGATTGAGCGTGGATCCTGATGACGTCCGTGCTCGAAGGTTTGTAAATATGCCACCAACAGGCATGATTTGTCCACATTTGTTGCTTATTAGCCCATATCTTTCTAGAAAAGTATTATTTGGATACATAAGTCCCCAGCTAGTTGGTGTTTGTATTCGGCCGATTTCTGTTTTTATGTTGGTAGTTAGGTCTGTTATGTATCCGGTCCACCAATTATATGTAGCAGTTGATCGGGAAGTATCAAGCTCGATGGTCATGTCATAATCGGTATTTGTTAACCAGTTGTATCCACGGGCTGTTTGCATACCTACTCCCTCTCCGCCAAATGGGCGAGCAACCCCTCCACTGACTGCTTCTGCAGTAGCTGTGTTCCATATAGAGAAAATGACTCCCTTGGCCTTACTGGGCAATGGATCAACCCTAGTTTGTAGACCAATATAGCCACCATGGGCTCGATCATTGGTCCACACAAAAGAGCTAGACCAGAAGTAATTGTTGCTGCCTGTGCTACTGTTCGGTACACGCATAGTAATGGAGTACTTATTTGTTCCGTTATCGTTAATTTGCGACCCCCAGTACCAACTTCCATTTGACGCAATATTGCCTTCATTAGCAAGTGGTCCTACCGATTTTTGCTCGGTACTATAGCTAATCGTATCTTTCTGATTAAATTGAATATACGAACCATTAGATGCGCTAGGGTCATTAGTGTAGCGTATGGTATTTTGGAGTGTTCCGTTCTCAGGCTCTAAGCCTATCGAAAAACTGGAGGCCGATGTAGCTAACAAGAACACAACGCCTACTATAGAAACTAGAATGATAGTGAATAATTTACCAGGATGTTTCTTTGTTTTGCTTATTGTTAGCATAGCTATAGTATATAACATAAAAATTATCGACAATTCTCACTGGATATTATATAATCCTATGGAGTAATTTGTATCAAGGGTCCCATCGTCTAATGGTTAGGACACCAGGTTTTCATCCTGGCAATAGGAGTTCGATTCTCCTTGGGATCACCAAAGGAAAATTATTGTCAGATAATAGGTTTAAAACTGGATTCACCCCTGTAAATTGGGGTGTTTTTTGGTTTCGGAAACATAAATCGTCGTAATTTGGCAAAGTACTGAATAATAGTCCAAATAACCTGGCTTTTTTAATATCATCACTCTGTTGAGCAATGGTTTTACCAATGTTTTCGGAAAATTTCTTAACTCTTGCTATGACCTTGTCTATATCCATAGGTTTTCTACTCTCCATACTATTTTTCTCTACATATAACTGCTTTATTTTCTTATCAACATCCTCCAACTCATCATTAATATATTTCTGAGCTGATGGCGTTATTGTTGCAAAGCTTTTAGCTAAATCTCTAGCCTTAGTCTCTAAAGTTGTAATTTGATAATCAACGGCGCTTAATTGGGCGTCATACATGGCGGTTTGCTCAGCATACTTGCTCCTTATAGCCGTAAATACTTCATCAATACGATCCTTAGGGAATGTCATACCTTCAATAAAGCTATATACTCTGAGTTCTAAATCTTCTTTTTTAACCCTGAATTTATGTCCACGCTTATCACAGTGGTAGTAGGAGTAGTATTTACCTGTTTTACCGCGTGAAGAGCTACCAGAGAGAGGCTTATTGCATTGTGGGCACATAACGTATTGCTTAAAAGCAAAGTCATTATTGCGTGTTCCTTGCGGTGTGGAATTGCGAGGTGCCACGTTATCCGATATGGCAATTTTATTACCCGGCATTTCAACTATAGTTCTTTTTCCTTTGTTGGCTCTGTTGAATAGATCGACAGATACTAAGCCATCAAACATAGCTTTAACTGGCTGGTACTGCGTCCATTTTTCGGAAATGACACCGGAATATATAGGATTTCTAACAATCTTCCATAATTTCTTTTCGTCTAAAAGTGCTCCTTCAGTCTTTCTGATGACGCGGTTATGATCTGATGGTAAACGACGATTTACTGGTCGACCCCTGTAGCCCATATCGTTGAGTTTCTTGGCGATCTCTTTGTCGCTGAACTGCTGGCTCGCTCTTAGTTCAAAGAGCTTCATTATGTATTTAGACTCTTCTGGATGGGGTTTTAGGATTGTTCTTTTTCCATGTTGTGTTTCTACCTTTTCGCCAATATAGCCGTAAGGCGGTCGACGCATATAATAACCCATCTGGGTATATCTAATTTCTGCCCCAATAACTCGGCTTAATATATCTCTGACTTCATCCTTGGATCGTTCTGCTTCAAGCATCTCAGATTTACGACTAGGTGAGTAGGTGCTCCACTTATATCTGTGACCTAGGTGTTCGAGGGTGTTTACTTGTTCCTGGCTAATTACGCCGTACGTATCAATTAGTGTGACGTGACAATTATCTAACTGAGCCTTGAGTAGGTCGTAGGACAGCGATCCACCCCGGGTGAATCTATCGATCGACTTAATAATAAATAGGTCAATTTCGTTTGAAGTATCTTTGCAGTAATCTATAGCCTCCTGCATGGGTTGTTGCTCTTTGCTGGCAGATTCCATAAATACAAAAAACTTCTTGATTTTGATTCCTTTGTTTAGAGCGTAACGTTCTATTTGTTCTTTTTGAGCCTCAGGCGAATCACCATCTTGGCCTTGTTTGGTGGTCGATACTCTAATAGCTGCAACTGCATTTTGGGTAGTTTTATGCACCATCAGGTTCGTCCTCAAGTGCTAGTTCAAGTAGAATTTCTGCAATCATATCTATGCGCTCTTCGTCATTCAAGTAGACTGTGGATGAAGTAATGCTTTGGTCTGATGGACTTCTTTTCATAGATACTACCCTCATAGAACTATTGATTATATAGATAGTTTACTATGGATAATATCAATAGGTCAAGTAAAAACATGTATAAAATTGTCCAACTGTGGATATCCTACTGATAGGATATTTTAAAATAGATATCGTATCTGTAATGGAATCTGTTTATTGTAATTTAATTAATATATACTATGTATAGAGACTATGACTATTGCATCATCTAATTATCGTCCACTAAACAACCATCAACTAACTATCTTAAACACGCTCTACAAATTTCGCTTTCTAACTGCTAGTCTTCTTGCTAAAAATCAATCTGCTAATAATGTCCGGGTTATATCGAATCGTTTGAAATTACTGGTAGATCAAGAGTACTTGGCTATGAATTACGATAGTAGTTATAGAATTGCTGGTAAACCGGCTACGTATTACCTAACGACAAAAGCTATTAGATATCTAAGAAACAAACCTTATACTAATGAATCAGCTCTTCGGAGTATCTATCATGACAAAAGAGCATCTGCTACCCAGATAGCTCATCGCTTAGCTGTCTTTGATGCCTATATTGAACTTAAGATCGCCTACAAAGACAGATTCAAGTTCTTCAGTAACTCTGAGCTAACAAGCAAGCCTTATGTACCTAGAGACCGTCCAGACGCCTATATTGTTGATAGTCAAACTAGCAAAAGCTATTTCCTGGAGTATCTCAGGGATGACATGAATTATTGGACACTTAAAAAAGCCATAAAACGCTATGTATCGTTCGCAGAAACTGACACCTGGCAAAAATACAAGGATTCACCATTTCCTGATGTCTTGCTTCTTTGTGAATCAAGTAAGCTTGCTTACAGGGCAAAGCGAATGGCGGAGGGTGAATTAGATAGCAGTTATGTAGATATTAAATTCAAAACAGCCAGTACAATGGAAGACCTATTTTCCGACCTATAAAAAAATCGGGCAGTTTAACGTCATGCCCGAGGACGGATCAGTAACTAGCTACAGCCCCGGATAACTCACTAGCCTCCCCTCTACTTCTTTGTTATACTCATCTACTAGCTCAAGCTCATATAGCCGGTCTTCATAATAGTCTCTTAGCTCACTGGCAAGTCGAACCAACTTCTCATCCATCTCCCAATCTTCGATAGTACAGCTATTAGCTATTGAGCCTCGTAATCCACCACCCAGATAATTCTGGTAGGCACTTAAGAATTCATCTTCATAGCCATACTCCGTTAAATCTAGTTCTACGCCACCACCCCGGTAGCTAATCTCTTCTCGTACAATGTTATCTCGCAACTTCATGATAATCTCCTAAACAAACTTATAAATTACAAACAATACTAAAAACTAAAGAGGAGTACCTTAGTACTCCTCAGCTAACATCACTGTTAGCACCCTCCGGCACCTTGCATCCAGTGGATCACACCATCTACTTAAACTATGATCGTAGTAATCTATCTTCCAGAATATCTTTTTGTCAGCTACCGTAAAGCTACCAAAGTCATGCTCACCATACGGATCATTATCTTCATTAAAGCTACTAAAGCTGTATACTCTTGTATATATCTCACTGACTATCTCTGGCTCTAATGATATAACACCAGCTGATGTCATATAGCTCAGTGGATTACGACGAGCTACGTCATTTAATTTTGCTATTCTTGCTGAAAGTTCTGTGTCTTGCATAAAGATCCTCCTTTACTTAACGAGAGGGCTATTTCTCCCTCTTCAAATACAAGAAGGAGCGGGTGCAAGGCTAAAATTGTCACAGGTGGAAATTCCCCTTAGAAGATTAAACAATCTAAATCAATACATCTTCTAGGGGTGAATACTACCTTGACTGTTTTAGTACACCCGTATACTGAAAAGATTAGAGGGAGGAAAACCTTACTTGATATAATAATGGTATGGAACTAGGCTTAATTGTTTTCATAATACTTTTGGTCGTAGCTGGTGTGGGGATGGGTAAGAAAAGGCGCCGAGATCAATCGCGGAATGTGCCTAATAATAACGATATCATTGAGCAGGTTACGATTATTCAGCCAATCATCAGAGGTAATATAGATAGAAAATAAACAGCTAGAAATCCTGTAGGAATTTATTTAAATTATCGGTGACTTTCCGTGGGCCCTGAGGGGCAGAAGCTATCAATCTTTGTTCGACTAAGTTCTTCAGCTGCAACTTCGGATCTTTGAAGATCGTTAATAACCGCAGGTTTACAAGATAGCGGGTCGGATCAAACTCCTGCACCCAGAACTCGGCACCCTCACGCTCATTGCTAGGAACATTCGCCTTATCTACGATACATCTATATTTTATAGCGCTGATCGGGGCTGATACGTATATGTACACAATATCACCGACTTCTGGTTTGATCGTTAGTCCCCATGTAATCACGTCGTAAGTGTCAAATGCTTTCTGTATAGCATATTTAGATGGATTTGATGCTATTAGCCATGTTTCATTCATAATCATTAGTATATAGCAAGATGGGCCTTTTGTCGTCATACCCAGGACGCTTACTGACTACTCCGACTACTCCAAATTGTTCTCAACAATCTCTTGCCAATTCACCCTACTCAGTACGGCATTGATGAGATCAGCACGAAGCCCAGTGTCGTCATGTCGCTCTACAATGAACCGACAGGCCTGCTCAAGTTCTTCAATCCTCTCCTGACCTTCATAGTCACGAAGGATGTCTTGTAGCTCGTGGTAGTAACACTCTTCGTTATTCAACCACAGGCTAACTAGCCATGTCTCGTAATTACTCCACCCGTTGTACTCGGTGGTTACAGTTTGTGTTGATAGTGTTTCGTAAGTCATTTTATTCCTCCTTTACTTTACGTAACGGAGACTACTTACGGGGTCGCATGGCAAATATGTCATAGGTGGAGATTCCGCTTAGTAGATTCAACGAAAAAATAACAAATTATCTACTAGGCGCGAATACTACCTTGATGTGTTTGCTCGACTCGTATAATTGAGGAGTACGTGAAGTGAATTAAGTTTATTAGTATTTGAATTTTAAGATTAAAATCTTTTGAACAAACACTAGATTAGTTTAAACTATTCGAACAAGACAAGTTAACGTATAGTAGCATACATCTCTTCGAATATTTTCTCGGCAATAGTATCCTTAAGTGCAGCATCTTCATCGAGTTTTTTATAGAAATCGGCACGTTCACGAAACATCTTCATAAGCTCTTCCTGGAGAACCTCATTAAAGTGCTCACGCGCTGCACCCTTCGGGTTATTCGTGATGGCCTTTTTGATGTCAACCCGTTCACGGATACGAGACACGAGTAGCATGCCATCTTCTTCCATGCCCTCTGGTAAGCCAAATTGCTCGTTGATACTTTTTATGATCAACGATAGTCGCTCATACTCCGGAATCGGCTCGCCAACTCGCGAGTTACTCGACATCGGGTCAAGTTCACCTTCGGTATTTACCAGTCCTATTGTGTTTTTCTTGCCCTTAGATACCGCTATAGTACTGAGGTCTAGGTAGTCAAATATCTCTGTCGGCATAGGGTCTTTTGCCTTTGGTAACTTCTTGGCCAGATTGCGAGTATACTCGTAGAATTCTTCTAGGTTGGCGTCACCAAAATCAAACAGCTGCGCGATGAAGGCATACTTTCGCACGAAGTCCACGACTTTATCGCGGAATGCCTCTTTGTCGTCATCGTCAAGCTCTTCCCAGTTTTGTACAGCTTCATCGAGTAGCCCCGCTACAACCGCCTGATTACTCTGATTGCCAGACAGTAGGAGCGAATAGTGCTGCCGGATTTGTTCCATATCAAATATGCCAGCAGACAAGATGTCGCGCTTCAAGTCGTATAGGATATTAGGGTCGGTAGCCTCAGATAGTACCGTGCTTGTGAAGTATGGTTGGAAATCTTTTTGTATGCTCTCGGGGTCATTTACGAAGTCTAGTACAAACACTTCATCCTTGTCTTTGCCCATCGTGCGGTTTAATCGGCTAAGCGTCTGGACGGTTGCCACACCACCAAGCTTTTTGTCTACATACATCACATCGAGCTTTGGCTGGTCGAACCCTGTCTGGTATTTATTAGCTACTATCAGGAATTTGTATTCATCGCTATCAAATTTCTCTACGGTTTCTGTGTCACTAAATCCATTTAGGCTTGCTTCAGTATATTCTAATCCGCCTCGACTCTTGTCTATCACCGTGCCAGAAAACGCCACCACCGCGCGCTCTGGGTAGCCGCGCCGTGCCAAATAATCCCGTACGGCCAGATAGTAGCGCACTGCATGAAGCCTAGATTTGGTTACTATCATGGCTTTCGCCTTGCCTTTGATGCGGTTTTCTATTTGCGAGCGGAAGTGTTCTATCATAAGTTCGGCCTTTTTCTCTATGCCATGTTCGTGAATATCGGCGTAATTCACCGCCAGGCGGTATGCCTTTTTCTTTTCGAACTCTGGGTCGGCTTCGGCAGCTTTTTGCGCCAGCTCAAAATACATTTTGTGCGTAGTGTAGTTTTTGAGCACATCGAGGATGAAGCCCTCTTCTATCGCTTGCTTCATGCTGTATAGGCTAAATGGTCTAAACTTACCTTCGGCATCTTTTTGTCCGAATAGCTCTAGCGTTTTTTCCTTCGGTGTGGCTGTAAAGGCAAAGAAGCTCACGTGCGGCAAACGACCGCGCGCCGCCTGAGCGTCGAGTGCGAACTGTGTTTCTGGGTCGATTTCTCGGTTCGCTTCGTCCTCCGCCTCGGCGTCTTCTAGCTTGCTTAATGTCTGTTTGAGCGCCTTGCTACTTTCACCGCTCTGGCTACTGTGCGCCTCGTCGACTATCACTGCAAATGTACTACCATGTAACTGCTCCATACCTTCGACTATCACTGGGAATTTTTGCAGGGTCGATACGATAATTTTTGTCTTGTCCTGCAAGGCTTCGCGTAGCTCGGCAGATGTCTTGGCGCCTTTTACTACGCCAACTGATTTTTCAAATTGGCTTACTGTATCGCGCAATTGCTTATCAAGTACGCGTCGATCGGTGATGATAATAATCTTGTCGAACACCTTGCGGTCATTGGCATCGTGCAAGTCGCTCAGGTTGTGTGCCGTCCAAGCGATGGAGTTTGACTTGCCGGAGCCGGCGCTATGCTGGATCAGGTAATTTTTGCCGGCACCATTAGCCCGTGCGTCGGCGATGAGCTTGCGCACTACGTCGCGCTGATGGTAGCGCGGAAAGAGTAGTGTTTCGCTCTTTGTAATCCTACCCGTTTTTGGGTCTTTTTTCTTCTCTACGGCCACGTGCATAAACCGCGATATTAACTCGGCTAGGCTGTCACGCGTGAACACATCTTCCCATAGGTAGTGCATCGCGAATTTACCAGATACCTGTGGGTTGCCCGCTCCGTTTTGGTTGCCACGGTTAAATGGCAAGAAGTATGTTCGTAGCCCGTCTATCTTGGTCGTCATATACGCTAAGTTGTTGTCGACCGCAAAGTGAACCAGTGTGCGCTTAAATCCAAATAGTTTGTCGTTTGGCTGGCGGTCGGTTTTGTACTGTTGCATAGCGTGCTGGACATTTTGGCCGGTGAGCTGGTTTTTGAGCTCTATTGTGACGACCGGGATGCCGTTTAGTAGAAGCACCATATCCACCGATCGTTCGTCGCGCGGACTGAAATACACTTGGCGCATCACGCTAAAAACATTCGCCCGATATAACTTATCTGCATCTGGGTTCATGTCGCTATTTGGCTTGCTATAAAATAGCTCTACGTGCACACCACGATCTGTCACGCCCTGGCGCAGCACTTCTAGCGCGCCGATCTGTGTGAGCTCTTGGTCTAGGCGCCTAGCGAAGTTTTCGAGAGCTTGCTCACCGTAAATATCGTGTAGCCTCGCCCACTCATCTGGCTGGGTGGTTTGTATGAACTTCCCCAGTAGGTCCAGGTCGAGCGCTATGTGCCGGTCGTAGTCCTTGTCTTTGACCGGTCGGCCAGATTCATCTGCGCCACGCAAAATATACCCGTTCTTTTTTACGAGGTAGTTCGTTATGTATTGTTCGAAGTTGGTTTCTTTTAGGTCAATCATGAAATGTCCGTATATCTATTTATTGCTAATCTATCCTGCGCTCCATCGTCGTAATTGTCTTGGTGTACCGCTACGGTGAGTAGCGTGAATGTATCACCACTTACAGCGAACCACATTCTAGGCCACTGATTTGGCCGCAGTCCGCTGCCGATTAGCGCTACCTCTACTTTCCATAGTTCCCACGTGCCGTCCGCTGTCACTCTATGTAGTTTACCAGGCCCTATTATAGATTGAGGATTGTTAGGGTCGAACTGCCTCTCTAGTAGCCGCTTGACCTTTTTTAGACCGTCATCAAGTTGGCGGTATTTCTTACCGAGCTTTTTTAGTTCTGTATCAAAGCTGTCATGCGACTGCCAATACATCACTAAAATCCGTCTCTCTGTAAAAACTCAAATCGTATGGTATCAGTTCATCGGGCTCAGTTGCTACATATGGTGCTTCTTGGTGGGTTAGTATTTCTAGCTCTTTGCCATTGAGTCCGCCGTAGTTTCGTACAACTCTATTTAGTATAGTTATGTCATCATCGTCAAATACCGACATATCTGGCTTTGCTTTGCAGGTGAATACCTCTGTAGAGTGCTCATATGATTTATTTTCGATGTTCTTTCTAGCTAGCTTGCCGTCCTTTTCTAGTGTAGCGACCTGTGCCATATAGCTATCCGGCACTGGGCCCATCTTCCAATGCTTATACGTATCACCAGTGATACTCTTCATAGATTCTTTGAACTCGTAGCGGTCGAAATCTATATAGTATAGTAGTTTTGCTAGCTTTTTTTTGCCAACAACCGAGCCACCTAGTGCATCGCACAGGTACAAAATAGTGTTCTGGTACTTTGCAACGGTAGCCTTACTCATACTGTTATTTTACAACAAAATACAATATTCAACTAGCATAAGTTATTTGTCGCTTAGTATATGGTTTATTTCATCTTTGGTAAGCGAACGCCATTTTAACATCCCATTATCGTCACGAAAGCTTCGTGTTATCTCTCGGTGTCGCTCAATCATGCCTGGGTATGTTATTCGTGGTACGCTACTGTGTGAGTTGTCATCTTTTTCCCTGGATTCTATAAAGTCCCAGCGGCCATTTTCTTTTAGGTATCTAAAGAAGCCTAGCAGTTCTGGCTCGTTATTGCCATCAAAACCAGGGAACTTAACTGTCTCTTCTAGATCTTTATCTCCTAGTTTTTTGGCAGAGGCTTGTAAATCACGGTAGACGTCTAGTATGTCGTATACGTGAGTGACCTGTTCTTGGGATAGTTCATCTTGTGCAATATACTCGAATACATGTCCGTATAGTGGCTTGTAGCCGTTAATAACGGCATCATAGGTCTCTTTTTTACTCCACTCTTCAAGCTCGTCTGGTGACTTACCCGACCGGAGCGCCCCTATCTCTCTACGGTTTTCTAAGATAAGTGCCATAGTGACGCGCTGCCAATAATTAGGATTACTTAGTCTATCTGCTATCGCTTCGGCCACAAATGCACTCGTAGTGGCATAACCATTATCTTTTACGTATTTGTCTAGTTTGCTACGCAGGTCGTCGCTGATAGATACTGTTATCTGTGACATAATTTCCCTCTCTTATAAATTATTTTTTATATCTACAAGAGATAATACTTAATATAAGTATTTATGTCAAGTAAATTTACATATAATTACTAAGTGATTTTCACTTTATAGATAATAATATGAGAAATGAGACTAATGTAGCTCTCTTTTCTAAAGAAAGTTTGTTATGTATTGTTCGAAGTTGGTTTCTTTTAGGTCTATCATTTAACTCTACTCCTTTGTACATCACTCGGGTATTCCCACGCCTGACTCTTGTACATTTTGGCATTCTTCCAGATGTTTAGTTTCTCACGATATTCACGCGCCTCGTCGCCACACTCCTTTTCAAACTCATCAGCCGTCATATCAAACATCACCCATTCAAAACTACAACTAGGAGTCTTTACCATATGTAGTTCGGATGCGATAGCGATTAGCATATCATTCTGGGGTGTTATTTGTTTTGCCGCTAACGCTGTAGCGTAGAGAATTTTTTGACGATATTCACGAGGTGTATTCTGATCACCAACAAACAGAAACAAATAAGTAACACCATGATCGTCTTGGGGCGCTAGGCGCTTGTATACAAATGACTCTTTGTATGGATATTCAGTTGCTTGCGCGGCGGCGTCAAAGAATTGCCTTCCAAGTACACGTCGCTCAAAGCGATTATGGCTCATCATTTTTTGCAAAAACTTGTCATGATCCAGACTGTTGGCCGGCGTACCGTCTAACATGAGTCCGGCGCGCTTCTTTTCAATTAATTCATCCCAACCCTTGCTCCATTGATCAGCTTTGAGCTTTTCGGCGTAGTCTTCATCGTTATTTTCTAACTCATCGGCAACACCTTCTAAGTCTACAAGCATCATATCCACATCTTTTGCTTCATCCATCTTACCAAATGTGCGCTTATTTCGAAGGTATAGTGCCAATAGGTTCTCCTCGCCATCAGTCAGAACAATTTTCTTATGAGATGCTAAGAATTTCTCTTTATGCCGTAAATATTCCACAAAGTCAGATACCGTATTTAGGTGCTTAATTGCGAAGCGGGTAAGGCCTTCAAAGAAGATGTGCACGCTGCCATTTCCGTCTTTTCCGTAATCATAATAGCGGTCAAAGTCTGGTGTACCCCCTTCAATAGCAGCAATCAAAAACACTTCCTTGATTTTGGCTGTATCGACAATCTTGTCTTTGCCTGAAACATTCTTAAATGTCATTTTGCCAAGTCTTAACAATTGTCGCTTGGCGCCACGACACTGCTTTATTGCTTTTTCAATGTCCGATGCATTAAACTGGCCATCCTTGAGTTTGATATTTTTGATTTGCCAGATTATAGCTACATCACCAAGTACTACTAGCACATCGCAAAGTTCTTTACCTTTGGTGTAGTAGGGGTTTTTGAAGCAAAACTCTTCAAAAAACGTATCTTTGCATAGAGCAGCGATCAGTTGCTCTGCCGCTTCACCCTTAGCATTGAAATCATTCTGCGCCACCATACATCATACCTTGACCTTTCCGGTGACGACGTGGGCGATGAGGCTGGTGCGGCGTTCTTTGAGGAGGGTGATTTGTTTCCGAATATTATTTTTTGCTCTACTTAGCTTCTCTTCATGTTCTTCCAGGTAGCCTACAATCTCTGACTGTTCGTGCTCAGGTGGAAGTGCAATCTCGAAATTATCAAGAGTGTTAACCGTTAGCTGATTTATTGTGGATGTCATAAAGAGACCAAGCTGTGCATAAAAGATATTTGAATTCAGTATGTAATATATGTACGAATTATATCGACTGCGGAATATAGTATTAAAAACTCCAAAAGTATAGCCAGTCTGCGAGCCTGAGATTAGCCCGCATTTTCCAATCAACTTTCTGCTACCATTTCTTGAGCATATAAGTAAATCACCCTCTCTTGTTAGTAGTTTTTTGGGAATATCCTTTGATACGAAAATCTTAGTATCTGTATTTATACGGCCATCGGATATGTTCATAGAACGTAAGACTAATGTACCTTCTTCTGATAAGTCCGAAGGAGAATAGGTTAGTCCGATAATTGATTTGCCTACGTATTTGAGCTTCTCCATCTTCCAGTGGATTGGAACTTTGCCGAGCCAGGGGACGAAAGTTTCTTTGAGCTCTGCGTTTGGGTTGAGGCCGCGGGTGACGGCGTGGGTGATGGTGGCGCGGCGTTTTTCTTCGAGGAGTTCGAGCAGACGCTCCTGGCGGGCGATGAGATGGTCGATTTTTGCCGTCTCGGCGTCTAGATAATCCGCAATCCGCTGCTGGGTTTGTGGGTCTGGTAGGGGTAATTTAACTAAATCGAACGTCGAAAACTTAATAGATTGCCCATCACGTAATTGATCTGTTGTACTAGCAAGGTCTGATATGTATCCGTAGGATTTTAAAACGTGCTTAAAATAACCTGAATAAATGCTCGTTATAGGTGCAAGGACTGTGTATGCGTTACTCACTTTTCCTGTGTATGGCGAGTATTCTATACCACCTTGAAAACTTCTTAAATGAATGACGAAATCACCCTTTTCAACTCGTTTCATATTATCGCTACCGGTCAAATTAAGCACGACTCTATTACCGGTCTTTTCCATATACTCAGACTGTGGCAAAACTCCGAATTTTTGCGATGGAGTAAGGTGTGTGTCACCATTTACAGATTTTTGCCTACGTTCATGAAAAATATTACGAGGACGAGCAATTGTCCACTCACTCGGAATCTCACCCAGCCATGCTACACCAGAGTCTTTCATGTTCTGGTAGGTTTGCATTAGTCTACCACCTCTTTTAGCAAGCTCATGATTTCTTTGGTGACTTCGCTGAGGTCGGCGTCGATGTCGTCTAGGCTGCGTGGTGGTTTGTATTCGTAGAAGTAGCGGTTGAACGGAATCTCGTAGCCGATACGATCCTTTTTGCGGTCCATGGTAGCGTTTGGCAGGTGTGGCAAGACTTCGCGGGCGAAGTAGGCGTCGATATCCTCGGTGAGTGGGATGTTTTCGGTGTCTTTTTCTTTGGCGCCGTCTTCGTTTACCCAGTTGACGGTGACTTGAGTGTAGCCGAAATCTTGGGTGTCAAAAATCTTGCTGCGTTTGGTAGCGTGGAAGTTGTTGTAGAGTGTGTAGATTTCCTCGATGTCCTCTGGTGTGAGTTCTTTGTTTTTGTCGCCGAGGTTTTTACGGAGTTTGTGGTAGATTTCGCTGGCGTCTATCAGCTGGACCTTGCCTTTGCGTTCGGCAGATTTGTGATTGGTCAGTAGCCATACATAGGTGGCGATACCGGTGTTGTAGAACATGTTAGTCGGCAGGGCGATGATGGCTTCTAGGTAATCGTTTTCGAGTACCCAACGGCGGATGTTGCTAGGGCCACTGCCGGCGGCACCAGTAAAGAGTGGCGAGCCGTTGTGGACTACAGCTACGCGGCCACCGCCGTCGCTGACGGGGCGCATTTTGCTAATCATATGCTGCAAAAACAGCATCTGGCCATCACTAACAGCTGGTGTACTTGCCGGGAATCGCCCGGCTTCGCCACGAGCGGCTTCGGCCTCTACGGCCTCGCGATCCTTTTTCCAGTCTATGCCGTAAGGTGGATTGGCGATAACATAGTCGAACTGTTTATCGTAGAATTGGTCGTTGCTGAGGGTACTATCTTCGGAGTTTTCGCCGCTACCGCCTTTTATACGGTCGGCGTCCTCGCCTTTTATCAGCATGTCACTTTTGGCGATGGCGTAGGTCTGTGGGTTTAGCTCTTGGCCGTATAGATACACTTCGGCGTCTGGGTTGATCTTTTTCTGGATGTATTCTTTGCCGATGGTGAGCATACCGCCAGTACCCATAGCTGGGTCGTACATCTCGATAATCTTGCTCTCGCCCTTGATACGGCTAGCGTCTGGCTCTAGTAGTAGGCGTACCATTAGGCGAATCACTTCGCGTGGAGTGTAGTGTTCTCCGGCGGTTTCATTAGATTGCTCGCTAAATTTTCGGATCAGCTCTTCGAATATGTAGCCCATGTCGTGGTTGCTGACGGCTTCGGGACTGAGGTCGACTTTGTCTAGCTCTTTGACGATGAGGTGGAGGATTTTGCCACTTTTGAGGCGGTTTAGCTGCTTGGAAAAGTCAAACTTGGTGATGATGTCGCGGACATTTGGGCTGTAGCCGTCTAGATAGTTGATGAAGTTGGCGTAGATGCCCTCGCTGTCGTCGAGGAGTTTTGTGAAGTCGTATGGGCTAGTGTTATAGAACTTGTAGCCAGAGGCTTGCTCTAGAAATGGCGCGAGATCGGCTACCTTGCCGTCCATATCGTTTTGGGTTTGGAGAACTTGCTGTTTGGTCTTGGCAAGTACACTGTCGAGACGACGTAGCACCACCATCGGCAGTATGACATCTTGGTATTCGTGATTTTTCCAACCGCCGTGCAGTATGTCGGCAATATTCCAGATAGTTGACGCTAGGTTTTTGGGTGATTCGTGTTTCTCCATAGCTAACATTATACTTTATTTACTCCGTTCATTTCGTTTAAACTTCTAGCGGATCATCTTCAAGGGGTTGCTCTTTAGGTAATGTAGTAGCTTGCTTCTTTTTTTCGACTTCCTTATTTATATCGTTAAAGTCATACGAATATAATTTTCTGGAAGACTTAATGACCCTATCCGCAACTTTATCATCACCATCATCCTCTAACAGTAATGTCTCCCCTGAAAGTGGTTCCTGTGATCTTATCGCAGATAATCGTGCATAGAAATTATAGCTTGGTAAATTAGCGATCTCACCTTCGTTAATAAAGGGCTTAAATAACGGCAATATTAATTGTTCATCAACTGGACTACCGGTTCTGAAGCTAATAACAGTACCGACATTGGCTAATATAACCTGCACTAAACGTTGTTCATCCTGTTGAGCCGTGGATTGTTCTGCCATCGTCAAGTATAGTTTGTATTTTCTAGCCTCACTAAGCATCTGTACAAACGGCATGGTTGCGAAGTTTTGAAACTCATCAACATATAGATGAAATGGTAATCGATCGTCCTGAGACATTCTAGATCGCCTAAGGGCAGCCAATTGTAGCTTAGCAAGCACAGCTGTACCAAAAAGCTCAGAGGTATCTTCCCCTAGATTACCTTTAGAAAAATTACAGATTAAGATCTTATTCTTAGCCAAAATGGCATCGAAGTTAATGGTAGATTTAGCTCTGCCCATTACTCGCTTAGTACTTGGCGAAAATTCAAACCTACCAATCTTGCTCGTGACACCTTGGCTCATCTTAACTCTCTGCATAGCTCCAGCTTTACCAAGCTCATTTTGCCAAAAGTTTTTCAAAGTACCAGCCGGAAGAGCATTTGTAATTTTTTTGCGGTAGTAATCATTAGTTAGTAACTCAAAAATAGTAAAGATAGTTGGATTCTCGGTTGTTAGGGCAGTTTGTATGGCATTTCTTAGTACATATTCAATTCTGTGACCACCACTATCATCAGTCGAGAAGATTTTACGAAGGACAGATATAACGGATTCGGTAATTCGATCCTTTTCCCGTTCTAGGGCACTACCCTTTAAGTTATCTGGTATCTCTAGTAAGTTCATGGCTATAGGATAGTCAATATCGTCGGGGTTAAAGTAAATTACATCCTCAATTCTATCTTCTGGTATGTGTTTTAGTATTGTTTGCGCCATATCGCCATGTGGGTCAATTACTGCTAGACCATATCCAGCTTTAATATCTTGAACAATCCCATACTGGAGCATAGTGGTTTTACCGTTTCCAGTACCGCCAATAATATAGACGTGTCGTTGTCTCTCCGCCTCGGTCAGGCCAATCGGTGTTGAGCTACCGTTATGGACATTCTTGCCAAGAATAATATCTAGTTTCTTGCTATTGTCTTTTAGTGATATAGGAGCCGGAAGTGTCCTACTTAGTGATTTGACAACATTCTCAGCCCTACCAGATTTACTGTGAGGAAAATGATAAATAGCCGCTAGCTCAGAAGCACTTAAAATATTAGAACTACTGTGAAAATATGTTGGCAATCTCTTAGTGAACGCCACTCTTCGAGCTCTTTGTCCGAGCCATGGCAACCAACCTCCAGTTTGCCTTAATGTTTGCCGGCTAGAATTAGCAAATGTCATCAAAGAATTTGCGACTGATTTGTTCCGCTCCTTACAACTCTTTTTTGTCTCAGCTATTACTGCAGATCTAATAGATACGTAGAACAAATCTTGATTGAGCTTAGAATGCATTTGATCTAACAGCTCCTGTTCAGCTGGTGGCTTGGCTGAAGGATGGTTGTAGGTGGGGTTTCGTTCTGATCGGTAGATATCATTTGTTATAAATGCATAAATCATGCCGAATACAAGCACAAATGGAAGCTTTATAATAATAAAGAGAATTTTAACTAGCCCTTTAGTGCTATTCCACTTTTCTAAGCTGGAGCCTGACCAGTAACCCATACGTATCTTTCGATCTATTCCTGCTGCTTGAGCTACTATTGCCGGTGTAATAACTAACTGCAGGGTAACCTTTTCATCGTCCTTTAATTTTGTCATTGAGTTGGCAAGATAAGATACTGGATCATGGTCATTTATTGAAGTTGAAGTATCGATAGGCATAGCAAAATGACCCGTTTGTCGATAACGACCAAAAGAAACAAAACCCTTGATGCTTTTGTCATCTGCCTTTACGCAGCGTACTTTAACATCAGGATTATAGGCCGTTACAGTTTGTCTGATAATCTCTTCGTAATCTGCATTGGCATAAATAAGGCAACGTATACCTGATGATCTGGATGACGTTAGTTCCATCGAAAAGCTAGGCGTATACCTAAGGAATAATTGTCCTAGTGACCTAGTCTTAAGTAGTCCATGCAGGACAGAAAACAACTGATTAGTTGCTAGCGGAGTCTTATCCGAAAATACTGGTGGCGTTAACTCTAGGATTACTAATTTTTGTTTATATTTCCGGTATAGATTTACCAGACGCAGTATCAAAACTAGGAGTATAACAATGGCATAAAGACAAAACACAGCTATAACTGCTCGGATAGCAACTGTCATCATATCGTCTAGTACCCACCCCACAACTTTATCTGTCATGGATGCTCCTTATCAGTACTCTGACTTAAGCGAAGAATAACAGAGGTGGCTAAAAATAGCAATATCTGGTAGAGTATATTGTATAAATAGATGCGTACACAATGATGAATGAAGTTGCACTTAGGAAAATAATTGGAACAAATCTGCAAAAAGCCAGAAAGGCAAAGCGTCTTACTCAAAAGGATGTTGCACAGCGGGTAGGCCTAACGGCTAATTACTATGCGACCTTGGAGCAGGGAGTTACGATTGGATCAATTGAAACGATCTACAAAATCATTGATGTACTAGAAACCAAAGCAACTGATATATTTCCTGATAATTATTAAAGTTGTTTTTTTCTTGTAAAATCACGAATTGCTTCTGCTAGAGATTCGTCAGCTCTAGCGATCTCATTGCCCTGCACCTGCATAGCTTCTATAAACTCAATTGCGTATTCACGATTGGCGTTTTTAGGATCATCAATCTCTAGGTATTTAATAACCTTAGCAATATCTTCTTCGTTTATCTCGTAGGCATCATTCATAACTGTCATTTAGTATATCACCAGAATCTATTATTTATTTTAGTAAAGGCAATCATTTGCTGGGCTAGTTCAAAGGAATCAGTCCGACGCATAATCTCTTTGCTTAGGGATTGTGACAATATATTGAGTGAGCCTTCCCATAATATGTGCTTATCTATAATTGCTAATTTGCGATGACGCATATCATTAAAGAAGTAGACCTTGGCACCATTTTCTCGAAGTAGTCGTATGGATTTCCATGCCTGTATCTCAAGAAGTTTGTCATGATGGCGTGGATTGCGAGTGTTAACCCTGACCCGAACGCCTTTTTTGGCGAGTTTACTAAGTAGTCTTGCAAAATACAGTACTCTTTTTTCAGTCAAAAAAGGACTTTCTATTATTATCGAAGATTGTGCTCGCCTTATATCTTTAATAAATGCACTATAAAAGGTTTGCTCATTATATAGAGAGGTATTGGTGAGTATAGCTTTAGGTGTCCTTCGAAATAGACTAATCATTGTCGGTATCCTCAAATACAGTTAGCCTATCCGACAATTCCTCCAAACATCTATATAGGGTTTCGGAAACAACCCCCCTTTGGTTCACCATAAGGGACTCAAGAGATTCTTGGGTCTTTTTTGTTGCTTCAAAATAGAGGAGAAGTGGGTTTAGTAAAAGGTTTCCAAGATACATTTCTGAGTAGCGGAGACATTTAACTAGTAAGCAACACCCCAGACTCAAAGCACAAACTGACTGTGAATATAAAACGACACTAAGGATACTGTGTTAGTACTAGTACTGTCAATTGAGTAATTAACCGTTACAATATGTTCTTTCTCTCTTGGTGAAAAAGGAGAATCAATCATGGCGTATACAAAATATTAACCGTCCATAGAAACCAATCGAACCATCATTAAAGTGTGTAGTATTTATTGCGACTATTCAGGATTATAACGACAGACGAAACCAGTATCCCGAATAGTCCGATGACTACTAGAATTAGAGTAGGGGTTCCAGCTTTTGTAAGGGCATTTGAATTGCCTTGTCCTGACTGATTAACGTTCGACTGCGAGGTGGATCCACCACCGCTATTGTTAGAGTTATTGCTTGATGAGCCTCCTCCGTTGTTTGCAGGGGGTGTATTGCTGGATGCTAGGTAAATGAATTGAAAAATATTTTCACCAGCAACTAATACAGAATCATATATATCTGGGCTGGGTGTGGTATATCCATTGATTGTTGGCGGGGTCAATAATAGGTTGGGATTCTCGCCAGCCTTGAAGTACAGAGTTAGGTTATTTGTGGTATTTTCTGATGCGAGATATGTTGATAGCCCATCTCCGGTGTATATTTGAGAAGGACTAACCTGATCGTTATTTTCGTTTAGATAATTTACCAGTATGTAGGCAGGGTTGATTAGGTATCCTGAAATGATATCATTTTGATCACCATCATTATTGTAGTCTCCTGGGACGGTAGATTCGGTAAGTTGACTGTCTGTCAATCCTAGTGATATTGCTTGTCCAGGATCGATAAATATGCCTAGATAAACTACATCATCTAAGTATTCTTGCCCAATCACTGGGTTATAGTTGCTATTCGTATATTCCGTTAAAGTTGTACCTCCAGGCTGAGTCTGTGAGTTAAATGCATTTGAACTGATGCTTGTGACAGTACTTGGTATTGTGACTGAAGATAGATGATTGCCCATTAATGAACCCTGTCCAATGGTGGTAAGATTGTTCGGAAGTATTATAGAAGTTAAGTAGCTATTTTGGAAAGACCAATCTCCAAGGGTCGTAACGGGTGTGCCCCCAATAGTCGTAGGTATAGTTAAGGTTTTATTTATGCAAGCTTCGCCAACAGAATCTATTATAGTTAAATCTGCAAAAAGATGTTCGACAATTGTGCCAGTACCACTGTCGAAGTTAAAGCAGTCTTCTGTCATAGGCTCTGAATCTGTATAAGTTGTTCCATTGTATGTTATTGAGGTTAGTGGGTTATGAGAGAATATCGAACCATCAGCAACGGCCACAGACGAAACAACATTAACAGTATTTAGTAAATTGCTTTTAAAAGCACCAAATCCGATGGTTGATACAGAACTCGGGATAGTTAAGCTCGTTATAAGGTTATTATAGAAAGCATAATTATCAATGGTGGTGACCGAATTGGGTATGGTTAATGCGGTGATTTGCTTGGACGCAAAAGCACTTACGCCGATATTGGTAACTGGCACTCCGCCAATAGTAGAAGGGATATCTACGTTTTTAGGACATGCTGGATTCATAATATTGTTATTTTCGTTATTGTAGTACTCAGATATTGTTCCGCCACCAAAATTAAAACAGGAGTCTGGTGGTGTAGCAGCACTTACCGAGCTAGGGATGAGCATCAATGAACACATAGAAATGATCAGTAGAATTAATGCAATAATAGTTGTATATTTTGATGAAGTATTAGTATTAATAGTGTAATGATATACACAAGAAACGTCTGTTTTTCTCATTTTTTATTTCTTTATAAAACAAAGACTAAGAGGTTTCCTGTCTCTGTTTTATATGCTCCTAAATTGTTAATATGCTTATGATTGTATTGCTATGTTTGGTGTGTTGTCAACACTTTTTTCAAGATGGTATATCTAGAAGGATATGTTTATTGATTCCAATAATATCGCCACCAATCATAGGGAGCACCCCATCCAATATGAAGTTCATCAGCAATAGGATAGTAATTATAAATATGATTCTGTGCAAATCTTACGACAGGAATTTGGAGCTTCCCTGAGGAGTTAATCTCCTGAGTATATCTCTCTACTGTCATGGTAGTGTCGTCATTGCAGTACCATTGATATGGAGTAGATCTACAACGATAATTATCCCCTGCAGATTGGGAGACTTGTGAAGACAATTCATCACTATAACCGACGATAATTTTTTTGATATTACTTGATGGGTTGCAGTTTAGCACCCCCGTATCCATAACAGGGTCTTTTATGGTCGCTCCCCAGATTCGTCCTCCAAAATCCTCGCCCCGGCAGAGCATTTTTGCTAAGAATGCTCCACCATTAGACCCGCCTTCGATATATGTAGGGCCGCAATTGGCTTGGGTGATTGAGTTTCTAACAACCGTAACGTACTGTTGGAACCATGCCTCATCATCTGTGCTGTTTGGGTCGTATTGAAAATTGTGCGGTCCATCATATGGCCAAAAATGAGCAATAAAGTCAGCCCAATAACCGCTAAACGGCATGATGAATCTAACATCTAATTCAGCACTGTATCCATTGTCGTATGGAGCAAGGGCGCTGGCGATGTTTCCATTGAACCCTGCGCCATGTAACATTACAGAGCATTTTTGGCCAGTTGTTACGGGCGGATTTGTTCCGCCTCCACCAGTGGAGACTGTGCCAAATCGTAAGTACGAGCCACCTGACGCAGATGCATCGCTCACTGAGGATGTCTTGGCATCTTGCTTGGTGGCATTTTCGGACTCTAATGATATTGTTCCGGTTACGGCTGCTTGGGATGCAAATAGCATTAGTACTCCAATGCTGGCAAAAATTATTATACTAATCCAGATCTTTTTTTTGCCCAATTTTCTGATTTTGTTACTTTGTTTTTTGGATGTAGATATTTTGGTTGTATTCATAGTAAATTTCTTATGCTATTATTAGCACAAGAACACAGGAATGTAAATGAAAAGAAATAAACAGACATCAACAAATACTGCCTCAAAGAATGTAACTCAAAGATGTAGAGATCTCCTGGGTCGATATAAGCGAGTGATCATACTATTAATAGCAATTGTAGGAGTTATTGGGGCATTATCGGCAAGCGCAGCTGTTTATTCCATATCAATAGAAGCAGAGTCTGGCGCTTTGGAGGGTGGTGTTACGGCAGTTTCGGACTCATCTGCTTCAGGGGGGTCTTATGCAAGATTTTCCAGCACATCAACCTCGCCATCCGTAGGCAAGTTTCAGGTTGTAGGTAAGGATATAATTGGCCCAGATGGCAAGAGGTTCGTTCCTGTTGGCGCCAATGTCGCTCCTAGTGTAAAGAATTATCCACAATGGGCGTTCTATAACAATAACGGTTGGGCTAATGGGCACGCAAATGATGCGGTAGTCTGGGGGTGGAATATGGTGCGATTAAACGTTATTACTGATCTTCCTTCTGATGTAACAATACAGGATATGATAAATAGTACCTTTGAGATTATTGATGAGTATACAGCTAAAGGTATTGTTGTAATGCCCGATTCTCATTCTGTAACAGGCACAAATAGCACCATGACTGATCAAAGGTATCAGAATATCAATACTTTCTGGGATGCAATATTGAGTAGATATAAAGACAATCCGTATGTTTGGGTGAATTATGTTAATGAACCTGCAACAGAGTTCGCAAGAGACAGTTCATTATGGAAACAACTTGGAGATCAGCAATATCAACGCGTCAGAGAGAGGGCGCCCGACAAAATATTCGTCTATGATTTACCAATTTGGGGACAGTCAATAAATGAGCTAGCAGAGTCTAATATAGGTGAAGAGTTTTTGGCTGGCAAAAACAATGTGGTCTTCTCGTGGCATAATTATGGGGGTGCTGTTAAGCCTGGATGGGTGCCCGTTACTTATAACGACATGTCTCAATGGGCTCAAGCAGTAAACAATAAGGGTTTGCCGGTGATTATTGGTGAGTTCGGTAGGAGTAGTCAACCTAATACGCCAAATGTTGATGGCCTTAACGGGGCTCAGGTTGATTTAGCTGCTGATTGGGTTTTTGATACTTGGTGGCAGTATGGTTTCGGAGGTTTATGGTGGCACGGTTCTAGCAGTCCACCAAATAATTGGAGTTTACGAATGAATATTGCGCCTTGGTATGACGAATCATCTCCAATATCTGCATCAGGCACAAGACTAAGAGCTATCCCAGGATTAAAACCTAATAATTAATGGAACAACGTATGAAAAAAAGTATTAAATCAAAAAATCAATTCAAATGGATTCCAGTATTATTAATAGGGGTTTTCGGAGTGTTTTTGTTGTCTAGAACATTAGCGGCGTCGTGGTCTGTTTCAGTCGAAAGTGAAAATCAGAGTTCGGTACTTTCTGGGTCAGTGGTAAAGTATAATGATGCAACCGCCAGCGGAGGTGGTGCAATTATGTTCGGACAACAGCAAAGCACTAGTGGTATGCCAGCCAAGTTTGTTGGGGGATACTTAGAATCTTGGAGTGGTGTATACCCCAGTGAGATTAATCAAAAGTATACACTTTTATTCCATGCATTTGCCACTGTTAACGGAGACGGATCTTTAAACTTAGACCTCAGTGTTGATCGAACTAGGCTAGCTAATGAATACAAGGCTATGAAGGCTCAAGGTAAAACAGTGATACTGTCTGTTGGTGGAGCGGGAGGTGCACAATCTGGCTTAAATTCTTCATCTGAAATCCAAAACTTCATAAATAGTGTCAATCCATTGATAAGTGAGTTTGGTTTTTCTGGAGTTGATTGGGATTTAGAATTAGGAGTGCCCGGGGGTATTTCAATCAATGGATTAGTTTCTGCCAGCAGGCAATTAAAAGCCCAGCATGGAGCAGGATTTGCGATTACTATGGCTCCGTTTGAGGGGGTCGAGTATCCGTATAAAGATATCGCGAGAGCATTAGGCAATGACCTAACCTCGGTTGGCTTCCAGTTTTATAACATGGAGCAAAAAGTTAGTGCACAAAATGCTATTGCTCGTATGGAGGAATGGATGAATGATTGTAACCTTCGCCCAGATCAATTCTCGATAGGTTTATGGTATGGCCCTGATGATTGGCAAAGATATACAGTCGATGAATCTCTCATGGCTTCAATATATTCTGCGGTAGAAGCTAAATATCCAACAGTTCGAGGTACTTGGACATGGGGGATTGCCTCTACTGATAGGCCTCGAGGATATGCATTTGCAAATGCAATGCACAATGTGGCTTACTAGGTAAAGAGTCTAGAGATACTAACCACATACTATTATAACAATATGTCAATGTATCGAGAAGTCCTCAAAATAAATGTTTTTTCTGGGTACGTTTTTTGACAGCAGCCCCTTGGTTAAACTATTCATCATTGATGGAGGTCCACATATGAAATAGTCATTTTGGCTAAGGTTTTCTAGAGTGGATTCTAGTAATTCTATAGATATAAATCCGGTAGACTCTTTGTCGATAAGATGCAGATTAAAAACTTGAGGAAGGCTTTGACAAATCATGGTTATTTCTTTTAGAAAAACGGCATCAGTGGATTTATCTACGGCATAAAATAGATTAATAGACAGAGAGGTGTCATTGCTTAATGATCGCGCCATGCTTAAGAATGGAGTAATGCCTACGCCACCAGCCAACCAGACTTGATTTTGGTTTTTTGATTGGTTCATCGAGAACTTACCGTAGGGCCCTTCAAGCAAAGCAAGGCTTCCTGGTTCTATGTTTTGTATTTTGGATGTGTCATCGCCTAACTTTTTTATGGCGAATCTAACATAGGGCCCATTATTGGCTGTAGTGAAAGAATAGGGGTGTGGTTCAGAATCAATTACTTTACTGTTAATGATGCTCATGAATGCGAATTGTCCTGGCTGATAGATGATCGGTGCGCGTAATGGTTTTAGTACTATTTCCACGACAGAGTCGTTCTGATTGTTTATTTCGCAGACAGAATAAGGGTATCTGGTAACAAAAATACGGTAGTAGGTTCTATATAGAAATGACAGAAAACCAACCAGACAAAGAGCAAATAGGTATCCTGTCAGTGGCTTAATTTGGATTATTTTAGAGTCGGCTAAAATTACATGAATGACAATAAGAATCCCAACCCAGCCTAGTATCCTGTGAATCTTGATCCATTTCTGATGTTTGATGTGAGAATATATTGCTACCAGGCTAAGGACAACAACCATAAGCAGCGCAAGTACTCCAATGATAATAAGAGCCGATGCCCAGTTCCATATTGTGGCCAAGCTCGCTCCGTTAAGCATCCTGCCTAGTCCTAGGAATATTGGGTGGGCAATAAATAGCGCTAAGACAAGTATCCCCGATTTACGATGCAGATAATAAACGACATCTAAACCGCCAAATATTGCTTCAATATATTTATTCCGCATACTTAAAACTGGCATTAGTGCATATACGGCTACCCCCATTAAGGCAGCGGCCTTGCCGATTGACGCAAAAAAATTTCCTGGAGTTGATAAGATAATGGCTACATCCGTATAAGTAAGCCAAATAATCACGGGCAAAATTATTAGTAGAATATAGGTCAATAATCCTTGTAGTCTAGCTTTTTGTAGCATAACGATTATTTTAGTATAGTTGCCGATGGGTGAATTGGGCAACTATTTCTGAATATGTACATGAGAGTAATGGAAGCGGGCGCTGAATGAATGACAAAAGGTTTGAAAAACAAGCATAAGCACGTAAAATATAGATTAATGGAGTCTACAAATCATCCACCTAACGTACCTATCGACCAATTTAAGTTCACTAAAATAATTGCTACCGTAGGGCCAGCATGTAATAACTACCAATCTGTTTACGAAATGGTTGTTGCTGGAGCAAACGGGCTGAGATTAAATTTTAGTCACGGAACGCCTGAAGAGAGAATTCAACAGATTGAGTGGATTCGTAAAGCCAGTAAGGCATATGGCAAACCGGTTGCAATCATTCAAGACCTGCAGGGTCCAAAAATACGCCTTGGTGACTTTGATGGGATTATTAATGTTAGATCTGGGCAAAGCCTGCAGTTTAAGTACAGAGCAGACTATGCCAGGTCAGGAATGATCCCTACGCAGTATGATTTGAGTAAAAAAGTAAAGCGTGGAGAGAGACTGTATTTGTATGACGGAAAAGTTCAAACAAAAGTCGTTAGTATTACTGATGGGGTGGTGCATGCTAGGGTTTTAAACGACGGCATTCTTATTAAGCGTAAGGGTATAAATTTGCCAGATACTGACTTTGGTGGAGATATTATTACGGCAAAAGACAAGAAGGATATTGCTTTTGGGTCTACTCAAGATTTTGATTATGTAGCCCTGAGTTTTGTGCAATCTGCCAACGATGTCGCCTCTTTACGAAAAATGCTCAAAAATCTCGGAAGTCGGGCAAAAATTATCGCCAAGATAGAAACTAGGGCATCGATTGAAAATATCGAATCAATTATTGAGGAAGCAGATGCTGTAATGATTGCGAGAGGTGACTTAGCAATTGAAACCTTGCCTGAATCTGTTCCCATTGATCAACGCAACATTATTGGGCTAGGTTTACGCCATCGCAAGCCCACAATCGTAGCCACCCAAATGCTTGCCAGTATGACAGAAACCCCAGAGCCAACACGTGCTGAAGTATCAGATGTTGCTACGGCGGTTATTGTTGGAGCGGATGCGGTTATGTTGAGTGATGAAACTGCTAGTGGTAAGTACCCGGTCGAAGCTATTAAGGTCATGAAGAGGGTTATTATATACACACAGCAAAATTCCGTTGTTCGCGCACAATTCCCGACTTTTGAAGAGCATACAAGACAAAGTGCAATCAGTAACGCGATTATTAAATTAGCCGGTGATGTTGGAGCAAGAGCTATTATTGCTGAAACAAAATCAGGCGAAACAGCAATTCAGATTGCGTCATTGCGCCCGGAGATTCCTATTATTGCTGTAACCTCAGATGTTCATACTTCAAGACAACTCTCAATCGTTTACGGAGTAAAGAGTTATCTGCGTCCAGTTGATCAATTTGCGGCTACCAAAATTACGAGATGGTTGCACAAAAATAAGGTATTGAGTAGTGGAGATATTGTTGTTTCGGCATCAGGAAAACACCCTGGAGTTGTAGGCACCACAGACACAATAAAAGTTCGTGTAGTATAAACATAATTCTGTTACAATAAGTACAGTTAAGGTGGGTAATCTTTTGAGTTTTACTAAAAAGACAATAAAAGACATA
>CAZTWB010000005.1:0-32546 GCA_964617035.1 uncultured Candidatus Saccharibacteria bacterium | reverse complement strand
TTTATTGAGAATATAAAAACCAATGGAGCCCAATATAGCCACAATAATCAGTATAATCGTTATTATTCGTTTCACGTCATATATTGTAGCATTATATTCTTGACGCTAGTGTGTGTTTCGGGTACAGTCAAAACAAGATGTCAAAAGAAAGGTATAACCTCAACGAGGCTATTATTCCATTAAATATAAATGGTTTACATGGTCGCATGCTAAGAGTTACTCCGCAGAACAAAAAACGCCGTGAGATACTTATGGTCTATGGACATCATGCTAGTATCGAGAGGATGATTGGTTTTGTGGAAGAACTTAACAAGTACGGTGCCGTAACAGTACCTGATTTACCAGGATTTGGTGGTATGGAAAGCTTTTATAGTATTGGCGAAAAACCGTCGTTAGATAACCTCGCAGATTACCTTGCTGCATTCATAAAATTAAGATACAAAAGACGACGAATCACTATCATGGCGATGTCATTAGGATTTTTAATAACAACAAAAATGCTTCAGAAGTATCCAGAAATTGCAAAACGAGTCGATATTCTGATTAGTGTTGTTGGCTTTGCTCATCGTGATGATTTTATTTTGCCAAGAAGAATTAAGTGGCCATTGCGTGTGATGGCGGAAATCTTTTCAAGAAAATATCCAGCTTGGTCTATGCGAACCTTTGTTCTTCGGGCACCTATTATTCGTGCTTGCTATAAACTGCAAGGTAGTAGTCATAGTAAGCTTGCAGGAGCAGATAAGCAAGAAGTAGATAAGCGCATCAATTTTGAAATCGGATTGTGGCAATCCAATGATATAAGGACATATATGGACACCACAATTTCTATGCTAAAGGCCGACACATGTGATGTTCGTGTGGATCTTGATGTTTATCATGTCGCAATAGATGTTGATAGGTATTTTGATAATCATCGTGTTGAGCAACATCTGGCGATTATCTACAAAAACGTATATATCATTAGATCAAAGGAAAAGGTACATGCTCCAACTGTTGTAGCTACAGCAAAAGAAGCTGCACCGTTTATCCCTAGAGAACTCCGGCGTATATTAAGCAAATCATAACAATTTTGGTATACTTAGTACATAATGAAAATTGGTTTAATATGCCCTTATGACATATTTAAGAATGGTGGCGTACAAGAATGTGTCTTGGCTCTCAAGCACGAATACACAAAATCTGGTCATGAGGCATACATTATTACTCCCCGCCCAAAAGGTGTTGAGACGGAACAGATTGATGGAATTATATTAGTTGGTGAATCTCGTGATTTTAAATCGCCTTTTCACACGACAGCTCAAGTTTCTGTTAGTCTTGAGAATGGAGCTATAGAAAAAATACTCGAAGAACATAAATTTGATATTTTGCACTTTCATGAACCTTGGGTTCCAATTGTTAGTAGGCAGATCTTAGCTAAATCAAATACTGTTAATGTTGCTACATTCCATGCAAAATTACCTGAAACAATGGTTAGTAAAACTATCGAAAAGGTCATTACTCCTTATACCAAATCAATATTAAAATATATTGACTCTTACACTGCCGTTTCAGAACCGGCATCGGAGTATATAAAAACACTCACTAATTCAACTATTGAACTGATACCAAATGGCATAGACATCAAAAAGTTTACGCCAAAGTCAGGTACGCAGAGACATGAATCAACAATTCTGTATATTGGACGTCTAGAAAAAAGAAAAGGCGTCCTTTATTTATTGAAAGCATTTGCAGAATTACAAAAGATAAATAGTCAAGCTCAGTTAATTATTGCTGGAGATGGTCCGGATCGTCAAAAGTTGGAAATTTTTGTTGACGATAATAATATTGAACATGTTGAATTTTTGGGTTTTGTTGATGAAGCAACGAAAATCGAGTTACTGCATAGTGCTACAATATTCTGCTCTCCAGCCATCTATGGCGAAAGCTTCGGTATTGTTTTATTAGAAGCTATGTCGGCGGGTACAGTAACGGTCGCCAGTAATAATCCAGGCTATGAAAGTGTCCTCAAAGAAACAGGTGCGATATCTATTGTAAATGTCAAAGATACTGCAGAATTTGCTAGACGCTTGCAGTTAATGATGGTCGACACTAAAATGCGTGATTTATGGGTTAAGTGGGCCAAGAATTATGTGCAACAGTTTGAATATGTGCGTATAGCTCAGCAGTATCTTGATATATATAATAAAACTATGGAAGCCAAGAAGTGACTATTGGATTCGTAATTGACGATACCTTAGATTCGACAGATGGGGTTCAGCAATACGTTCTGTTGCTTGGCGACTGGCTTAACAGTAAGGGTCATAAGGTAGTGTACCTCACCGGACAATCGAAACGCACCGATATAAATAATCTACATAGCTTATCCAAGAACATACGTGTTCGATTCAATAAAAATCGTCTTTCTATTCCCCTACCAGTATCATCAAATAAAATCCAAAGTGTCTTTGATAGATACAACTTCGACGTTTTGCATATACAAATGCCTTACAGCCCATTGTTGGCGGGCAAGATAATTCAACATTCACCCAATGGCACTGTATTAATAGGCACCTTTCATATTGCGCCTCATAGTAATGGCGTAATTTTGGCGAGCAAAATTTTAGGAGCAGCACAAAAGCGATCGATTAGTAAATTTAACAAAATTATTAGCGTATCTTCAGTTGCTCAAGAATTCGCTAAGCAAGTTTATGGAGTAGACAGTATAGTTATTCCTAACGCGGTTAATATTCAATCCGGCACTGTCAATTTATCAAAGAGAGACATAGATATAGTATTCGTAGGGAGACTAGTGAAACGCAAAGGTTGTATATATCTACTAAACGCCATCAATAAATTAAAGCAGAGTAACTTGCTAGATGACATCAAGGTTGTAATTGTAGGTGATGGTGCTGAAAGGGCTAAATTACAATATTATGTACACACAAATAACCTAAGCGCAAATTGTGAGTTCAAAGGTTTTGTAACTAATTATGAAAAAATGAATCTGTTAAGTCGTAGTAAGTTAGCAGTGTTCCCGTCAACCGGTGGAGAAAGTTTTGGTATTGTTTTGATTGAAGCTTTATCCAGCGGTGCTACCGTGCTTGCAGGGGATAATCCGGGCTATGCGTCGGTGTTAGGATCGGTGTCAGAATCAATGTTTAGTCCTAATCTGTCTACTGAATTAGCTGATAAACTTTATTCACTATTATCTGACGATACGAAACGCAAACATCTTAACGATCTGCAACAAGATTTGCTTGATCAATTTGATATAAACCGGGTCGGTAGTGCTATACTAAAATTGTACAAACAGGAAGTGAAGTTAAACCATGAGTAAGCATAACGAAACAGTTACGATAACTTTCACCAACAAAACGGTTATTAGGGTTGTGATTTTTGTAGCCGTTGCCTTTTTGTTGATTGGTTTCATTTCAAAAATATCTACTGCGCTTAAGTTAGTCTTGATTTCAGCGTTTTTAGCATTAGCGTTAAATCCAATAGTTAGTTTTGTTCGTAGGCAATTACCTAACAAAAGTAGGGTTCAAGCCACAATAGTAACCTATTTATGTGTTCTATTAGTGTTTGTAGGGTTTGTGGCGCTGGTTATTCCACCGCTGGTTAGTCAAAGTGTGGATTTTGTCGATCAAATTCCGATTAGTGTAGAAGATTTTAAAGACAAGGACTCGCCAATTGTCGAATTTATCCAAAATCATAATTTAACCAATACATACACTCAATCAATCAGTGATATTAAAGATAATGTAGGAAGTATCACTAATCGAGCATTTTCTTTAGCTACACTTATCGGTAGTGGCTTAGTGTCTGTTATTACAGTTTTAGTTATGACATTTATGATGTTGATTGAAGGGCCAAGGTGGCTAACAAGGTATTACGCAATGATATCCTCTAAAAAATTAGAAAAACATAAACAGATGATCTCAAGTATGTATAGGATGGTAACAGGTTATGTAATTGGTCAGTTAGTGGTCGCAACCATTGCTTCAATTTTCGCCTTCTTTGCGCTTTCTATTGCTAGTACAATTTTGCATGTAAACATTAATCCGATAGCTATGGCTGGTATTGTAGGACTACTTGGGTTGATCCCGATGATCGGCAATATAATGGCTTCGGTTATTGTAGTAATTTCTTGTTTGTTTGTGTCTTTGCCTTTAGCAATTGTGATGACGATTTTCTTCATCATTTATCAACAGGTTGAGAATGCAACACTACAGCCATATATACAGTCTAGGTATAACGAACTCACCCCTTTAACCGTTTTTGTTTCGGCAATTATTGGAGTAAGCATTGCTGGATTTTTGGGTGCGCTTATTGCAATACCGGTTGCTGGATGTATTCGAATATACCTAAAAAGTACTTACGGCGAAACGCTTGCGCCTTCCTTAAAAGAATAATCTTATTACTGACTACGGCTCCAGATCGATTTAGTTGGATAGTCTTTAAGCTCAATCCCTTCTTGGTCTAGTTGCTTGCGGAGTTTGTCTGCCAGCATCCAATTCTTGGACTTTCTTGCTTGTTCTCTTTCTTGAATTAATTCTTTTTGCTCAGGTTTGATATCGTTAGAAATTAGTAATTGTAGTCCGAATAACTCATCTATTGATCGTAAAAAGGAATTAATTATCTCAACATCAGAATCACTAATCGAATCATCCACTATCTTATCAAGTTGAAGTGATAAAATACTGAGTGCTTTCGGGGTGTCTATATTGTTGTGGAGGGCAAAAGATATATCTTTGATTGAAATATCAACATTGGATTGCTGGGTCGCGTCTGGTTGCCATCTTAGATCAGCGAAAGAATTTAAATCTTTCAATCTTGAGCTTGCTGATTGTAGATTATCCCAGGTGAAGTTGGACTGTTTTGTGTAATGAGACTGGAGGACCATTAACCTGAATGCCTTCGGATCTATGCCTTTCTGTTTGATATCGTCGAGGGTATAAAAGTTACCCAATGATTTACTCATTTTTTTGCCATCAACAAGTAGATGTTCGTTGTGTGCAAAGAATTTAGCGTAAAGTTTATCTTCGCGTCCGGCTGTGCTTTGGGCGATTTCGTTTTCATGGTGCGGAAATGTTAAATCAATACCACCTGTATGTATATCGAACGGTTGCCCTAAGTGTGATGTGCTCATGGCAGAGCATTCAATGTGCCACCCAGGTCTGCCTGGAATATTCTGATTGTCAATATGAAAATCCCAGCTTGGTTCGCTTGATCTTCTCTTCTTCCATAGTACAAAATCATGCACATATTCTTTGTCATACTCATCGTTTGAGATGCGTTCTTTTTGGATATTAGTATCATCAAGGTTCAATAACTGTCCGTATGTTTTGCCAGACTTTTTGTAGGCATCAATTGAAAAATATATACCGTCTTCAGCAATATATGCAAAACCCTTTTCATAAAGTGACGTGATAAGTACTTGTATCGCTGGAATCATATCAGTAGCTCTAACGAACTCGATATCTTCTATGGAATTCCCTATATCTTTCATATCTTGAAGAAATTTTTGCTCATAGTAACGAGTAAGTTTGCGTAGCGCCGTTAAAGGTTGTTGGTCTGAGTATATTTCTTGGCTACGTTTAATGGTTTTATCATCAACGTCGGTAAAGTTCATTACGTGCTCAACCTTAAAGCCTGCGGATTTTAATGTTCTTTTTAGTGTGTCCGCAAATATATATGAACTTAAATTACCTATATGAGCGCTATCATAAACAGTCGGACCACAGGTGTACATCCTGATAGTATTGCCTTCAAGTGGCTTGACTACGTCGATTGTTTTAGTTAATGAATTATACAGTTTCATCTGAAGTCTTTTCTTTAAGTTTATCTAAGAGCGTTTTTGAATATTCGATACATTCAGATATGATTTTATTATATTCTGTAGTATTTACTTTGAACCCACTAGCATACTGATGCCCGCCACCACCAAAATGTTCTGCTAATTTATTCGCAATTGGAGATCCGTAATTTGAACGAATCTTAGCAGTTATACGATTATTGTTATATGTCTTGAACGCAATTGCTATTTGTACATTATCCGTAAGTCTCATGTCTTCAAGTACAAGTATGGATGGGTTAAATTGAGAGCTATATTTTTCAATTTCTTCCCAAGGAATCACTATTGTTGCAATGCGATCGTCACTTGAATATTGTATTCGTTGCAGTAACTCACCTTTATATCGCGTTAGTTCAATACTTTTCTTCATTGTCTGCCTTCTAGCTTCCTCAAGTTCAGCTAGCTTAACACCAGATTCTACAAGTTCGGCGATAATATGAATGCTTTGAGCAGTAGTAGATTCTGTCATTAGCCCTAAGCTGTCCGATAGTATCGAAACAGCAATCATATTCTTAGCTTCAATTGAAAGAGGCCAATCCAGTTCTTGCGCAATTTTGTAGATTACTTCACCAGTAGATACGGCTTTAATGTCATTGCAAGCGATTGTAGCATCAAGTGTTGGCGATACATCATGATGGTCAATGATTATTACAGGTTTAGATAATATCCAAGGCAATTCGCCGGTTTTTTCTGCTATCTCAAACAAACTTTTGGAGCTACAATCAACTATTATTGTGGCTTCAAAATTTGTTGGTATTTCTTGTTCGATTCTGTCCCAGCCCGGCAAATGTCGTAAATGTTTTGGGATGTCAATGGCACAGTATAATAAAGGCTCATTCCCCATGTCATAGAGGATTTGCTCTAATGCTAAGGCACTGGCGACGCTATCGCCATCGGGGTTATCAGCTTGTGCTATTAAAATTCTTTTCTTGCTTGATAGCAGTTCTTTAAGGCCTTTTAGATTCATAGGCTTTGCCTTCCTTCTAGTGCTCTTGTCAAGGTAATTTGATCAGCATACTCTAAGTCTACACCAATTGGCAAGCCTCTAGCTAGACGTGTTAGCTTAGTGTTGACGCCTGCTAGTTGTTGTTGGATATATAATGCTGTTGACTCACCTTCTACGCTTGCGTTTGTTGCTAAGATAACTTCGTTTACTTTGTCTTGGTCAATCCTGTCAAGCAATTGTGTTATTGTTAATTGATCAGGGCCAATTCCGTCCATGGGAGAAATCAGACCACCTAGAACATGATACGTACCCTTGTATGTACTAGTATTTTCTATGGCAATTATATCGAAAGGTTCGGCTACTACAGCAATAGTTTGTTTATCTCGACTTGGGTTGGTGTAAAGTGGAGATAATTTTTGCCCCTTCTCTATTAAAGCAAATGTTACTTCGCAGTAGCTTACTTCATCGTGTAGTTTCTGAAGGGTTTCTGCAAGTTGTTTTGACTTATCTGGATTTGTTTTTAGGAGGTAATATGCATAACGCTCTGCACTACGAGGGCCTACGCCAGGCAATACCCGTAGCGACTCAATAACTCGTAGTAAGGCGGGTGGCAAAGCTGACGCCATGGATAGCTAAAGTCCTAAATCGCCAAGCATGCTCATAAATGGTTGCATTTTTTCGGCAGCAATCTTTTGACTTTGTGATATTGCGTCTTTTACTGCATCTTCTATCCAGCGCTCAAGTTCACCAATATCATCAAGGTCAACACTATCTGGGTCAATATGGATTTTGCGTATTTTCTGCTCTCCTGTAATTTCAACCTTAACTGCGCCATCACCTTGCTCAACGGTAATGATTTGTTTTTGTAGTTCTTTTTGGACTTTCTTTACTTTAAGTAGCATTTTAGCCTGATCAAAACGACTCATAGATTCTCCTTTACGTAACTATTATAACAGATTTGGCGGAACTTTGTATCGAAATGTCTTATTAGTTATTGGGTTATTTGACCATGCCACAAAGTATCGAGTCGAATTATAGAATATACTAATAGAAACAACTGATAACACCATAATTATTGCTAGCATTCGTGCTATAGGATTTTTAGGGAAAACACTATACCATTGTTGAAGAATAAACATAATACCACCTGCAACCATCAGATATATTAAAGGTAGTAACAGATTAATTCGTATATCATTTTGGGTAGCAATTAATAACCATGCTATACATAGTGCGCCAATGAGCATTCTGGTTCGAACTAGACTATACCTGAGTAGAAATGCGTATGCTCCTAGCACCAATAGGGCAATTGTTAGTATATCCAGATACGGAAGACGCCCTAAATTATATATCGGGTCAAATGTGGAACGAACAACTAGCGAGGTCGGCACCATAATTAGATTATTGATGAATTCGTGAATACTAAGGGACGACGGTAACGCTAACCACTCAATGATAAGTTTTGGATTCAAAAACAACGATCTAAGCAGAGGCGTAAGTAATATGACTAACAGTAAACTAGCAATAACAATGTAGGTGGCGTTAGTCTTCTTAAGTATTTTAGTAATTCGTTTACCCTGTGCAAGAACAATTAGCCCCACAAACCATATCAATCCTGGTATGTAGATGCAAGACGCCAAAATAATCATTGACGATACAATTTTAACATTTGTATTTTTGCTCTGAAATATCCACCAACCAGACCACATTAAGCCCAGTAAGCCTAGTGGTACAAGAATATCTGCAGTTGCAAGTCGTGTATAGTTTAAAAATAACCCACTACTTAATAACATGGCACTAGCCACCCATGCGATTTTGGGTGAAAACCATATTTTTGCTAACAAAAAGAAGATGATAACGAATATCACCCCATAAAAGGCTGAAATAGCGCGCATTGATGAGACTGATGCTAAGTTGGTTTTTATTAGGGTGTATTGCGGTAGTTTTATGGGCAAAAATAAAGGATTACTCCAAATGCGTCTACCACTTGACGATCCTTCAATAGTAGCTACCTCTGGTTTGCTTAACTGATTATTTGTAATTCCGGATAAATTGTAGCTACATACAACCGTTAGTATAACGATACTTGTTATTGTAAGTAATATTTGTCCCCAATTGTCTTTAAGCCACAAAAAGTTTTGTTTCATTCTTATTTAGTATACCATTATGGTTTCGCTAATTATTATTTTATTCAAAAGGAATAGTATGTCTAGTATCAAGAGATCTGAACCTCTGTTTATCTTTTTCAAAAAATAACTCTACTGCACCTGTAGGACCGTTACGATGTTTTTTGATAAATACATCAGTGATATTCTGACGCTCAGATTCTTTATTATAGTAGTCCTCACGATATATGAATGCTACAACATCAGCGTCTTGTTCTATAGATCCTGATTCTCTTAGATCAGATAATTGAGGTATCTGAGGGCTACGACTCTCAACTGAACGACTAAGCTGACTTAAAGCAATTAGTGGGACATTGAGCTCACGCGCAATTCCTTTTAATCCTCTGGATATTTCAGAAATTTCTTGCACACGATTACCATCGCCACTGAACTTTGAGCCACCACTCATCAATTGTAAATAATCAACAATGATCAAGCCTAGTGGTCTTTGATGCATTTCTCGACGTGCCTTGGTTCGTAAATCACTAACAGTTATACCTGGGGTATCATCAATGTATATCTGCGCTTCACTTAAGGTTCCCATTGCTTGAGCAATTAACTCAAAATCCTGATCACTCAAATTTCCAGTACGAAGTGCCCAGGCGTCAACTCCAGATTCCATTGCTAACATACGATCTACTAATTGTTCTTTGCTCATTTCTAAGCTAAATACCAACACTGGTTCACCCGCTCTTGTTGCCACATTATGAGCTAGATTTAGCGCCAAAGCAGTTTTACCCATACTGGGACGAGCGGCCAGGATAAACAGATCTGATCTTTGAAGTCCGGCCAGTATCCCGTCTAAATCCTTAAACCCTGTCGGTACTCCTCTTATTTTACCCTTGTCTTTATGTAGTTCATCTAAACGATCGAAACTATCTCCAAGAATAGTTTCAAGACTAACAATATCTTGTTTAACATGTTTTTGGCTGACCTCAAAAAGCGTTGCCTCTGCTTCTTCAATTAATTCTTGTAAACTTTTTGCTTCATCAAAACCAAGTGAAGTTATGTTTTGACTGGCTTTTATTAAGCGCCGCCGTAAAGCCTTTTGGTTAACTAGATTAGCATATTGTTCTACGTGGGCTGCTGTTGGAACATAGTTGGTTAGCTCTGTTAGATATCCGGCACCTCCGACAACATCCAAATTGCCCTCTGACCTCAATTTATCTGCTACTGTAAGAACATCAATTGGACTATGACTTTCATATAGCTGTTTAATGCTTTGGTAGATTAGCCCATTTTTTTGGTCATAAAAATCATCAGGAACAATGATGTCGGCAATTTTTACAATAGCATCGCTATCAATTAGTATTGCGCCCAACAGGCTAGTTTCGGCATCAATGTTTTGTGGGGGAATTGTATTCTGAGTATCCATTATGGCTCCAATAACTCAGCGCCTTCAAATATTTTAGTAACATTTGAGATATTAGAATTATCTGTCGTATCGGGATTATTGATTTGTTCGGCAGCATCTTTACTGATCTCAACATGAATATTGACTGATTTACCTATTACCTTGGATGCAACTTTGTGAATTATTTTAGCATTCTTGTCTTCTTTGAGGCGTTTTTGATGAAATGGAAACCTTACATATATAGTTAATGTGTCATTACTAAACTCGGTTCGACCCATTCTAGCAATTCCATAAAGTGTATTATATTGTTTTTTTAACTCACTAAGAATTGTATTCCAAGATTCTTCATCTAGGCTTACCGGTTTAGCAACTTCTTGACTAACTATATTTTCCTTTGGCGAGGTGTCAGCTTTGTTTGATGATTCGGTATCCATATTGGTATCGCTAGTATCTATATTTGGCTTTGATTCATGAGTATCTGCGTATGATTTTAGAGTCGGAGCATTAACGACTGTTCTATTTACAATGTAGTCAATCAAAATTAACTCCAGATAACGGTCAGGGTCTGCTGAAGAACTGGTGTTTAATAGTTTGAGAGCTAACGTAATTGTTTCTTCTGATAGTGAATCTTTCATTTTTTTCTTCATGTAGTCAATTAACGCGCTAGATAAATGGTTGGCACTGATTCCGCTGGATCTTGATTGATCGAGTAAACTAATTAGATCGGTGAGCCTATTGTTTTGAAGCGCTTCTGAAATGTCATGTATAAGTCTATGCGGTGGCAATCCGAGGAGAGTGTTTACAGAATCTATGTTTATTTCAGGAAGTGAACTTAATTGATCGAGTAGTCCAATGCTGTCCCTAAAACTTCCTTGACCGTAATTTGCAATTAGTCTAAGGGTGTCTTCATCAATGCTTATTCCTTCTTGATTGGCAATGGTATCTAGGTGAGCAATGACAGATTTGCTTTCGACAGACTTAAAAGTAAAGTGTTGTGTACGGCTTACGATAGTTTCAGGAACTTTATGTATTTCTGTCGTTGCTAGTATGAATACGACGTGCTTTGGTGGTTCTTCAAGGGTTTTTAGAAGTGCATTGAATGCCTCTTTTGTAAGCATGTGAACCTCATCAATAATGTATACTTTGTATCTTCCAGTCACCGGAGCAATATGAATCTTATCTCTGAGTTCTCGTATTTCGTCTATTCGTCGGTTGCTTGCGGCATCAATTTCAACAATGTCGAGGATATTATTATTGTTGGCATCGTAAGTAAAATCATTGATTTGATGGGCTAAGATTCGCGCAACACTTGTTTTCCCCACGCCTCTAGGGCCAGCGAACAAGTATCCATGGCTAATACGATTAGAATCGATTGCATTCTGAAGCGTCTTGGTTATATGTGGTTGTCCAACAACATCTTCAAGACGTTTTGGCCGGTGTTTACGGTACAGTGCCTCCCTCATGGATATATAATTATACCTTAAATTTTTGTTTTGATTTGTTGTAGTTTCTTATAATGCTGCTTCAAGTGCCGCCCATTCGGCATCTTTATGGTCTTCTGGCAAATCAACACTAACTTGATCACCAGGCTTAGCCTTGAAGTAAGTAACGCTTGCGAGCAATACCCGGTATTGCTTTTTATCAATTTCTACATAGTATTGTCCGTTTTCAAGAACAAGCAAGCCTACTTTTTGAACTCTAGGTACAGGGCCTATCTGTTTGTACAAGAAAGTTCCGTCATCGGCAATTGTGAGCTTTAAAATGTCCCCTTGCACTAATTTTGACTTAGATGCATAGTTGGCTGGGACAGGATAGGTTTTTCCGTCACTACCTACCATTGTTTGACCATCAAATACACCCTCAATAACTTTACCTATTGCTTCTTCTTGAAGTTTGGCGGCTTGTGAACTGTCTTCCCCGACCACACTTATTAATAACTCCTTGGCTGCAGCCAGTGAAGTTTCAGCCTCTTGTATTAAGATTCTGAGTCTTTTGATTTGTTTATCTGGTACATCTGGCATATATCCTCGCCTCTCTTTATTTTCCTACACTCTCTGATGTAAAGTTACCACGTCGTAATTCAATTGTCAAAGTTTTCATAAATAAACCTGTGGAAAACGCATAAATTAAGGTCACCTATGCCTTCGACATGGTGACCTTTTCTCTTGTAGCTATAGACTTTATGAAAGCTCTACGGTAGCTCCAGCTTCTTCTAACGTTTTCTTTGCGTTATCAGCGTCTTCTTTTTTGGCGTTTTCTAGTACAGCTTTTGGTGCACCATCAACAATCGCCTTAGCTTCACCAAGACCAAGACCAGTTATTTCTTTTACTGCTTTGATCACGGCCACTTTTTGAGCTCCAGCGTCTTTAAGTACGACATTGAATTCGCTCTTTTCTTCTACGGATCCAGCGTCGTCTCCACCTGTAGCAGGTCCAGCTACGGCTACTGCTGCTGCGGCAGGTTCGATACCGTATTCATCTTTTAGGATTGTCTTAAGTTCATTTACTTCTAGTACAGTTAAACTGGTTAGTTCTTCTGCAATTTTCTTTAAATCTTTCGCCATAATTATCTCCTTAGTATTGTTAAGTGCTTGCTTTTGACTCCACGCCGTCAAGTAGGGCGTGTAAGTTTCCAGAAAGTGCATTTGTTACGTCATTAAGTGGTGATGTCAATGTTGCAATGACTTGAGCAACTAGATCGTTCTTGCTTGGTAACGAGGCTAGAACCTTTACTTCGTCAGGACTCATAAACTGTCCTTCTGCAGTGATTGCGCCGACAAATCTTAATGATGGATTAGTTTTTGCAAACGTTGCTAAAGTTTGAGCGGGCGCAACTTCATCTTCGTCATTGAAGGCGTATAGAAGCTGGCCTTTTAAATCATTAATGTCAACATCCTTTAACTTTGAGTTACTCTGCAGTGCTTTTACAACTAAACGGTTTTTAATAACCTTTATTACTGTGCCGTTATTTTTGGCAGATTTGCGTAGTTGTTGCAATGACTTTACTCCGATGCCTTTATACTCGACAGCGATTGTCATTTTCGAGTCTTCAAGTAACGAGCTAACTTCGTCGACCACCAACTGTTTTTGATCTTTAGTTAATGCCATAATTTATCCTATTATTATTGATATTTATCGACCGTGTTATTACCAAAAAGGCCTCCGGGTTTACCAGAGGCTATATTTATACGAATCAGTTTTATTGTGACTTCTCGTACCTCGGTAGCATTCTTAACTATGATTGATAGCGCTACTTTCTTTGGTAAATGTAATCTTATTTTATCAAATACTTGTATGTTGGTCAAATTGGCACCGACTTTTATATGATGAATAATCACTATATGTCGGTAAATGGATTGCCGTCTTGTTTTGTGGGGGCTAGTCCACTACGCCGCGCATTTTTTATTCTATCGATAAAATCAAATCTACCGTAACCATCACAATTAGAATCAATATACTCAATTACGTTTAAAAGTATATAGTCAATAGCCTCCAGACTAAGTAGACTTGTTTGATCATATGGTTCAATATTTATGCTCAGAGATGCATACATACGCTCCAGTCGTTTCTGACTAGTAATGTTTTCGCGTATTTCACGGTTATCGCTTGCAGAAATAGCTAGAGATGCGAGACCTTTTATGTATGATTCTTTATCGAGTGACTCTAACGCGTTAAATCTTGTAAAATACAATCGATCTTTGGCAGTTAACTGTATATCATTTTGTAAATTTTTATGGATTTCGTATCCACTTACTGTAATTTCTTGTAACAAAACCTCCATATCAAATTAGTCCATAAAATCTGTTACTTTTGGTATAAAATCAGCACATACTTTGTGGCGTGCAAGATGCTGTTTGACTTCTGGGTTACTTGTTGTTTCCAAGAAATCTTCAAGTTCAGATAATAGTGAACTATCCATCGTCATATCTGATGCCTCTGTATGTAAATCATATTCTATTTCGTGTTCAAATATTGTCATTATATATTCCTCCAATTTAAAAACCCCGCGTTTGCGGGGTTATTTTGTTACTAAATATAACAACTAATCCCGCAAATGCGAGTTGATAATAATTGATACAATTATTAATTTAGTCATTATGAACCTATTTGTACTCCGTGTTAGCAAGCTTGTCAAGCTGGTCTATCGATAAACTCTATGTTTAATAGCGTAGGCACACCTTTGGCTGGAATATCTTTGAGGCAAGATTCGCTATTTTCGCTTATCGTCACACCAAAATCTTGACTATAAATACGTACCATTGTTTGTGCAAAAAATGCGCAAGCTTCAATTAACTTATCCATGTGTGCCGATTGATCTGGGTATATCTCTTTGAACTCCTGGTATCTATTTTTATCAATTTCCATAACCTTTTGAATTTTTACAATTCGCTCTTGAGGGTTTTGAGGTTCAGAGTCGATGATATTACGTTCGGCCTTAGTATATCCTCTAACCCTAGGCATTTGATCGTATTCAATCTCCCACTGACTATCATTGGTGTATTTCATATATTCTCCTATGCTAATAAAAAAGCCCGATTACTCGGGCTGTGTTCGTTGAATCTCTTATCAATCAGGCTTTCGCAAATGCTAAACACAGCCCTTTAAGGTGAGTTATGAGGAGTAGCTGTAGTCTATTCACGAAATTTTTCATCTATTTGTATTGTATACTCAATATATTGTATTGACAAATCAAGTATAGCAGAGTAAATTATTCAACTGTGAAGACACAACACACATACCGACTCAATATGAACAAAGCATTTTGCTTTGTGATTATTTATGAATAGTGTATTGGAGTTGCTTCAAGATCAGGAATTACAAGCCGAACTCCAACCAAAGGTTCGGCTTTTATAATGCAGTGTTTCGATGAGCGTTTTGTGGCAAGATGTTCATGGAGGCATTGCTTCCAATCAAGTCTAGTGACAATCATGTCATTAGCCACCTGAGTAGGGTGATTAACAACGGGGGAAGAAAGTGGTTGATATCCTGATGGATGTCGATGAGGCCAGCGCACGCCGTATGGCGAGTGCGAAGTTGCTTGAGAAAGCAATCCAGCGTACAAGGCGTCTACTTCAGTCACAGAAGGCGCAAGAAACACCAGACCTACAGAGGGTATGGGAGCTTCGCCTGGAGCGACAGCAAGAGAATCTACGAGGCATTTGCCGGTAGTCTCTTCAGATTTGAAGGTAGGCATGGTACAGGTGGGTTCACAAGAAGGTCTTGTGAAGCAAGCTCATTTGCGTCTAGAAGTTATAAGAACTTCATAAACAGACCCCACCTAAGCCTCAAATCATCGATTAATATCCCAAATCTTCCTCCATAAATTCAAATATATGCACGATAATACCTCACCCCAAGAAAAATATGAACACCATTACGCCTTGTACTGTCATATTGAAGACATTTCTCCTGTTGATAGTCTGACGGTATCGGATACTGAATCTTCAAGTATAAATGAGCTGTTTACAGCACATGGCCTTGCAGAGATAGTATCAAGAAAGTCAGGTGTAATCATCGAGTTAATTCCTGGCGACTCACAGGCAAATGCCCAACGCATTGCTAATGTCATCAATACTCTTAACTCTACTGCTACTAAGCTATCGGAGATGACTGGTGTAAAGAATTGCTTTAGCGATTTAACTTTCAATATTTCTGATACGCATTTAGAGATTCATTCGACTGCTGTCGAGGAGTAGATAATAATTACTTGTTGATTTGTTGCAGTTTGAACTGAGTGTAACGCTCAGAAGCTAATCGAGTTAGTTCTGGATCTTCATCTTGATTAATGAACTTCATGGCCTGCCCCAACATAGGGTGTACTTCACATAGCTTGTCATGCATATCATTTACTAACTTGCGATATCCAGGATGACCTTGTGGGCTAGTTCGTAATTCGTGCAGGTGAAAAGCTTCACGAGCATTATAGGTAACCTTCCAACGCATCTTATGACCAAGTAATGTTGCATACTGTGCTTCAGTGGCATAGTTGTTGGCTTGAAGTAAGCTGTATAGTTCTAAACTGATTGAAAAACATTTTTCGAATAAATCAACAAGGCCAGCAGATTCAATCAGTTCAGGTATGTCGTATCCAAATCGTGGTGTTAGGGCTTGCCACTGTAAATCATCTACAATTCTATGTCTTTGGAGGTCACGAAAAATCCCATAGTCACACACAATATCCCAGCTATAGTGAGGAATTTCAAGCGCCCGCCCTGGCCTGTGTCGTCGATTCAATCGCTCGCCGATGTATGCATTGAAGATGTCGCAACGTTGATTATAATCTAGGTTATTCATTTGATTTTTAATTTCGTGGAGAGATAAGTTACTATGCTCATATATCATCTCTGGAACAACATCTAGTTCATTCTTTGGCCAATAATTACTAAGTGTTACAGATCTGTGATCATTGCTGTATGAATCTTGCAATAGACTGCTTACTAATGTTTTAACTGATCGCTTAGTATTGGACATGTATGCAATAGTTGCTCCTCCACGATCTGGTTTATCTGCACGCTCTAAGAATGTAGGGATTACTTTTCGTGATTCAGCAAGAATTTGTTGCCCAACCTTTCTAGCTTCCGGTAGTTCATCGCTAAGCAGATGCATTATTAGGCTTTCTAGCGCTTGGCCAGATGCAAATATTCCAACTGTTGATGTTGTTGCTACTGGTAATAGTGGTCTAGCAGCGTCACACGCCTGCGCTCTGGTTGCTCCTTTCCAGGCAATGTCTCTGGATTCTGGTGGGATGCTTGATTTTTCGCGAACATAATCAGTTAATTTATGAACTATCGTCGAGTATAAATCAAAAATACTGTCCAAGGAACTTGTGTATTGTGATTTTGTTTTATCATCAAAATAATCTGGAATATGGTATCGATAGTTGCCGTTTTGGTCTTTCTGGTCAAAATATATATACCTCGTAGATTGTTCAAGATAAGAGGCTAGTCTTCCCCATTCTATTTTTTTAGTTAGGAGGTTGGATGCGTTCTCGACAACAACATGTTGACCAACTAGTTGTTGAACTGAGTCATCGCCATATGCTGTTATGACACGTTTAAGTAATCCTTTATCTTTGTCGGCTTTGTTAATAAACTCGTCCAGAAGTGTTACGCGCATATCATCACCTCTTCTGCTAAGTCTTGCCATTGCGGCAGCCACTGTCACTGGACTGATGTTTTCATTAAATGCATACACGTTTCCGTCTGTGTTTGTTATTGATTCGCTCAATAATCTCTTCCCTGCGTCTGTAATATTTATTCCTTGATCTGTCTTTTCTAAAACTTTATCTGTATCATTAATGTCCTTTTTGATTGGTTGAAGCATAGGCGTAACTTTCTCCCAAATTAGATTATGTATTTCATCGATAGTTAGCTCTTGATCACCTCGAGATGAATCAATTCTTTGGAAATCCTTCGGAAACAAGTTGCATAAATCTTTATATACTTCAATTGATTTTGAAATATGGTTCTCGTTTACTTCATGAATATCCTTTTTGATTGTTTCGCTCGACTGTTTTTTATCATTCAACCTTCGCACAATTATATCCAGGGGGGTATTTAGTACAAAGTTTAGGTCAGGGCGTGGAATGCCAAGTGTTATAAATTCGATATTGTCAAGCCAAATAAAGTATCCACGACGCTCTTCAGCATTGTCAAACTTTGTTCCTTGATGTGCCATGTTTGAGCCGACAAATCTATCGCACAGCACGATTTTGCCTTCTGATAACGCTTTGCGAATCTCATTTGATGCCTGATAGCGGTCTAAGGCATAAAATAGTGATCCCGTATATGGACCGACGTCATTAGATGATCCATATTTCCCTGCAAGATATTGTCTAACAAAGTAGCTAGAATCTTCTTTATATCGAGGAAAGTGTATATCGACAACGTCATATCCACTATCAGCAAGGTGTTTTCGTAGCTTGTTATATTGCGTGCTTTTTCCAGAACCATCCGTTCCTTCAATTACTATGAATAAACCTTTTTGCCCACCACTTTCATGATGGGGAGGCTTATTATTCATACTTTATGCCCTTAATGGCCTCCGGAATAATTCGTGAATCTTTATATCCTCGTGGCAACATTTGTTCTGGTGTCCACATTGCTATTATTGAATCAAGATCATCACTGGTACTCGATTGATATTTACCACTAATCATTTTGTATTCGTTATCAACAGGGCCTGTTTCATAAAACACAATTTGTGCGATACGCTCACCTACCGGAAGAATCACACTTTCGTGTTGGTTCATATTATATACTTCCATTGTCCATCTGTTGATGTAGCCTGGATCACCCCAGCCTGCATCAAGACAAACCGCAACGCCATTTCTGCCCCACGTACTGCGGGCTTGCATTGTACTGGTTCCGGGTGGTTTGATTCCAACAAACTCATGTGTGTGCGCTAAAATACGTTCCTGTGGACGTAAGACAATTATTGGATGATTTTCAGGTATGTTTGGAAACGGCTTCTTTCCGTGCTTATCGGCCCACTCTTGATGAATTTCGGCTTTAAATGGGCCACTAAAGTAATTGTCAACCGACTTCTTATCAAATGGATTATAAAACCCGCCTTGGCTTGGTTTCTCTGTTCTGTAGTACCAATTACCCAAAGTTACATCAATGCTACTGCCCGCAATATGCTTGGCATTGTATGGATGGTAGATAATATGCTTAGACTTAATTGCCTTGTTGATCTGCCTGTTGCTATAGACTCCCATAGAGAAGATTATATCAACCCCTTGATTCTTAGTCTGTTGTTCTTTTTATAGCGTCGAGAAAGTAGAGTCTATATTACGCTAGGACTAACTTTAATTGATGGACCCATCGTAGTTGCAATATATATACTTTGTACATAACTTCCTTTTAATGAAGATGGTTTGGCAGATTTAATAGCACTAAACACAGCATTTGCATTTTTTTGTAGATCATCAATACTAAAATTGGTTTTACCGATACTTAAATGAATAATACCTGTGGAATCAACACGAAATTCAACTTTTCCGGTCTTTGCTTCTTTAACAGCAACAGCAACGTCTTTAGTAACAGTTCCACTCTTTGGGTTTGGCATCAATCCTTTTGGTCCTAGTAGACGGGCATACTTACCTAGTTTTGCCATCATTTGAGGAGTTGAGATTAGTACATCAAACTGGATATCTTCTTTATCGAGCATTTGCAAGAATTCATCACCCCCAGCAATATCAGCTCCAGCTTCCTTCGCTTTCTTAACGTCATCAACATCCGCAAAAACTGCCACTCTAACAGTTTTACCAGTACCAGAAGGCAAGCTTACTGTTCCTCGAATGTTTTGGTCAGCTTGTCGTGGATCAACACCTAATTTTATATGTAGCTCAACACTTGCGTTAAATTTACTAGGATTAGTTTTAACTGATAATTCTAGCGCCTCGCTGAGAGAGTATTCATTCTCTTTATTAACCAACTTTGCTACACTCTTATAGTTTTTTCCACGGCGTTCTAATCTAGAGCGTGTTGGCTTTATGGGTCTTTTGGGCTTAGAGTTAGAAGCTGGCTCTTCACTATCCATTACTTCATCACGATGATGCTGTTTTTCGATTTTTGCCTGTTTTTCTTCAGACTCCTTAATCCCCTTGGCGCTATGTTTGCCGGATTTTGCTAATTTTACATCTTTCTGTGGGGTATCGTTATCGTCATTTACTACCGCGTTGCTTAAAGCTTGTTCAATCTCAGCGACTGTATTCTTTGCTGTAACGTCTAACCCAAGCTCAGTGGCTTTTTCTAATAGTTCCGATTTCTTTGTCATTATGGCTCCTTTCGTGGTGCAAGCGAGTTTTACTCTCCCACAAATATAAATTTTATGTATTATGGTTTAAATTATCTATGCATGCTACATTTTGATCTCCGGTTTTGTGACCATCTGATTCCTCAAGCATTCGTAGGCTCATATTTTTAACCATTCTTTCATATTCTTCACCTTCCATGCCAGGGCCAGCGTCTCCGCGAGGGATGTTCCTGGATGCTACTATAGGATATTCAATGAATCCCTGTATAATCATTGTCCCGAGATAATAGCCCGCTTGATAACTTCCGTCAACATACATAGTTTCAAGTTTTGACTTTAGTTCGTACGAAACAACACCTGTCTTTAATGCGTTATTGGCTTGTTTTCGTGTAGCCTCATCAAAAAGCGTTAGTCCTCTTTCCTTCTCCAGTGGAGTAACAGAGTGTTCTGTTTGTCCTGCATAAAGAGTCATGACTAACCTTCTAGCTCCACACCCATACTTCTGGCCGTACCAGCAACCATTTTTTTGACTGACTCAATGTCCTCTGTGTTCATATCTTTGGCCTTTTCTTCGGCAATTTGAGTTAACTGGGAATCCGTCAGTTTCTTAGAAATTTTCTCACTATTCGGTCTGCCCGATCCTTTTTGAATTCCAAGCGCATTTCGGATTAAATCATCTGTGGGCTGACTGACTACTCTAAAATCCATAGAACGATCATCATAAATTGTGATGTGTGCCGTAACCGTACCCTTCATGTCTCGTGTTTGTTCATTGAATGGAGTAACAAAGTCCATCATATTAACTCCGTATTGACCAAGAGTACTTCCAACTGGTGGACCTGCACTTGCTTTACCTGCTGGTATCTTGAGTTTCAAGTTTGCTTTTACTACTTTCTGTGCCATATAGTTCCTTATTGATTGCAACTGAAGCCTGTTGCGCTAAATTATGTGTGTAACGTTGTACAATATAACAAAGATCACCTCTGTTGTCTAGTGTAACCAGTAAATGTTCCATCTACCATGGTATTTAGTATTTCTGAAACATCGCTAAATGACAATATACCAGTAGCATAATCTCGAAAAATTGAATCTGCAGGTGTGTAAAGTCTCACCCTGTGGTCCCATTTTGCGATTTCATTATCTAATTTTGCTAAGGCGTAGTTAAGGCCAAACTTATGATACGATTCACCAATATTTCTTCTCTCAACATCCAGATTATTGTCTATCATGTTGTCCATCCATGCAAATACTGGATGTTCCTCTGGATTCGGCAATCGCTCCATTCTATACTCTTTTTACCTGTAGACTATCTAGTTCAACTGGCGTTTCACGGCCAAACATATTAACAAGTACTTTTAATTTGCCTTTTTGGGCATCAATCTCGTTTATCGTACCATCAAATCCTTTAAATGGTCCATCAATTATGTTAACAACTTCTCCCTCGCGATAGTCAATTTTATGCTTTGGCTCAGCGCGACCCATTCGTTTTAGGATTTTTTCAACCTCAGCTTCGCTTACTGGGCTTGGATTCGTGCCAGTTCCTACAAACCCAGTCACTCCTGGAGTGTTTCTGACAATATACCAGGCATCTTCGGTTAACTTCATCTGAACTATAACGTATCCCTGAAATATTCGCTTTTCTACTACCTTACGTTTGCCATTTTTGACTTCAATCATTTTTTCTTTTGGTACTAATACTTGGAAAATTTTATCTTTCATATCTAGGCTGTCAGCACGTTGCCTGATACTCTCTGCAACCTTTTCTTCGTAGCCGCTATAAGTATGAATTGCGTACCAATGTTTTGTTGTGTCATATCTCTTGCTCATTTTAATAATACCTCTTGAAATAGTTTACTTAATCCAAAATCGACAATTGCTATAAAAACGCCAAATCCAATTGCGAAAACAAATACTGCTATTGTTAGTTGAAATGTTTTTTTTCTGTCCGGCCATGAAACTAACTTAAGTTCACGCCAGCTTGATTTAAAATAATCTATTAATAATATTTTGTGCAAAATTCTACCAATATACCTTACGGGACGGAGCCTAAAAGGCTTCAGCAAAAATCGAAAAGGCTTAAAAATCTTTTTGATTATACCCCGTATTCTGGAAAATATTATTCCAATCGCAGTCGGCTTTTTAAATTTTGGCGATTTCTTGCTTTTTTTACTTGGTAGCTTTCTGGTTCTTGCCACTTCTTGCTTAGCCTCCTAAATTTAATAGACCTACTATTAAGAGTAGGTCAGACATGTCAATAATACTACTTACACATATCATTGTCAATGATGCTCTATGCTTAAATTAGGAATTAGTATGGTAAATAATGAACCCTTATTTAATTCGCTCTGAACATTAATCTCGGCATGGATTATATTTGCTAGCTTTAAGGTTACGTATAAACCTAAGCCGGTACCATTACTTTGTCTTGTTCTGAAGTCTTCAGACCTAAAGAATTTATTGAAAATTTTTGTTTGATCATTCCTGCTAATGCCAATGCCTGTATCTCTTATATAAAATTGCACACCTTTGACATGAGGTTTGGCGCCAATCGTAACACTACCTTCGGTCGTGTATTTGATGGCATTGGTAATAAAATTCTGTAATATTTCACCGAGATACAGTTTACTTGTATTGAGTATTTCTAGATTTGGCGCTAATTCTAGATTTAGTTTTAGGTTCTTTGCTTCTATCTGAGACTGATAATTCTTTGAGATATCTACCATAAATTGGTGCACATTTATACTTTCAACATCAACTTTAAGTTTGTTTTGTTCAGCTCTCGATAGTGTTGATAAGTCATTAATTAAATCACTCAAAAAAACTATCTGCTGATGGGCTTGCTTTAATGCACCTAATATTGATGGATTATTGCCAAACTTTTCTGCAAGAATTAAAGCATTGCTTATATTGCCTTCGGCTATCGTAATCGGTGTTCTTAGTTCATGACTCGCGACACTAATAAACTCTGCTTGTTCTTCTTCTAGTGATTTTTCATGAGTAATGTCACGAATCAAGACAACATGCCCTTTTGTTCCGTTTACACCGTAACCTAATCTAACAGGCGCAATACTAAGGTATACGTTAATCTGACTACCATCTGGGTAGCTAAGTATCAAATTCCTATTTGAATATTGTGTCTTTAAAGTGCTTATAAGTTCTACTAGATTAATTGGTTGACCATTTTTATCCTGAAGTTTAAGAACTTGGTTTATATTTTTGTTGGTAATAGCAGTATTTATATTGATGATGTTTAACGCAGCACCATTATATACAGCAACATTCATCTGATCATCAATGGCGATCACACCGTCTGCCATGCTATTAATTAAGCTACTTAGTCGTTCGTGCTCTAGCGAGCCACGTTTTGGCGTCAGCTGTTTGGTGTCATTGTTCACATGTATATTATTACATAATTGTTATGTTTGAGGAATTACATCTGGTGAATAACTTGTCATTTGTTTACGAATCAACTTATAATTCGGAACATGTCTTTCAACTAACAGCCAAAATTGACTTCCGTGATTCATATGAACTGTATGTGCTAATTCGTGGTAGATGACGTAATCAATCAGTTGCCAAGGTAGTTGAATCAAAAATAGATTTAAAGTCATATTCTTCTCATTCGTACAACTTCCCCATCTACTCCTAAGCTTACGTACATCGATACGATTAACGTCAAAATCACCAGTTTTTGCTAGCTGTCTAACTCTTGGAACCAACAATTGTTCGGCCTGCATTTGAAGAATTTTTACCAGGCGCTCTTTGATTTTGTGTTGAACATAATCTGAACCTATATCTTTATTGATAGGGATATTAACAGTTAGTATTCCATCATTATATTTTGAACTAATTCTACTAGACACGGTAGATTTTACAGCCAGTCGTAAATCTTTACCGAAAGAAGTGCCGTCTCTGAGCAGAGCTTCCTGTTTTCTATTCTGATTTATCCAGTCCGTGCGTTGCTTTATGTAGGATATTGCAGATGAGTATGGAGCCCATGTTGGCAATGATACTCGCACACGAGAACCAACTATTCTAATTTTGATATTCTTTGCATCTCGACGTTTAGTGAAAGCAACATCTCCAATGTCATCAAAGTATATAGTTTTACTAGCCATGAATTACCGAATTGCAATATTTCGTCTGTTATCACTACTGTAGGTGTTCGGGACTAGATTCACTAAGCCTGGCTTTGCTACATTAGGCGATACGTTTTCTGTGCGAATCAATTTTAAATCATAAAGTTTTTTTATTATTGCGCTTCTCTGCATTTGGAATGAATGCTTGCCACTCAAAACAATGTAGTCTTCGTCATGCCCTGGGTTTTGCATTCTTGAACTGATACTATCAAACATTGGGCGATCTATAGGTTGAGCTACTTTATCTTCTGCTTTTCGTCGATCTCTTTGTGAGGCTCTTGCAAACGAACTATCTGCATCTATTTGAAGCCATACAAGTAAGCTTTCAGCTTTTTTCTTCCTAGCTATATCTCGCAAGATGCGTCGTTGTGACTTCTTTATTGCATTTGTATCAAAAATTACCGATACGCCTGCATCCAAAAACTCTTCCGTCATATATTCCATTAATTGGTCTACTATTTCATTTTCTGCGCGATCGAATCTAGGTTGTTCAAATAACTGATATCGAATTTTGTCAGCATGAACGTGTGCAGACTGGATAGTGTCTCTCAGATTCTTTGCTAAATATGTTTTACCTGATCCAGGAAAGCCATATAGTATAAATAACGTAGGCTTAGTTAACTCTAATTTTGCCATGTACTATATTGTATAACAGATATGCCATAATTTGAAAAGTATCATAGAGGTCTAGTAGAAAAATAATGACAAAATATATTTCGTAATGTATAATTACCCCTGTTCTTTTATAGAATTAGGGGTGTAGCTCAGCTGGCCAGAGCACAGGTCTCCAAAACCTGGTGTCGGGGGTTCAAGTCCCTCCACCCCTGCCAGTAAGATAATGACTATGGAAAATCATTAATTATTACACCGCACTCGATATATAAAACAATCCGTTGATGGTATACTTTAATAAAGTTTAAAGTAAGGGGGGATAATGAATAAGTTAATCGCAAAATTCAGACTACTTTCATCGAAAAAACAAAATATGGTTCGTGGTGGTCTGGTTGCTGTATTTTTCGGGATCATAGGTCTAATAGTTCTATTAAGTAGTTTTGCTGACAGTGCTACGGTTTCTGGGGTCGTATATTTTGATTTTAACGGCAATGGTAATCGAGATAATACAGAGACTACCAACAATTTAATTGCGATTGATCTAGGGGTTAAAGATGTCACTGTTAAGGGATTTGATTCTAATGGGCAGTTATGTGGCACTCAAATGACAAATTCAAGAGGTGAATACGCACTCAGCATGGGAAGTTGTACTTCTTCGCAGTTTCGTATTGAATTTTCTGATCTCCCAGCAGGCACATATCCAACACAATTAGGTGGAGATAATCAATCCACTACTCAATTTGTATCTTCCAATAGTGTAGCAAACTTGGGCATTAATCGACCTGAAGAATTCTGTCAGAATAACCCCGATTTAGCTACTTCATGCTACAGTTTTGGGGCTAGCACCGACGCAAACTCAAATAATGATACACTACTTGGCTTTCCATTTAACATCTCCGGTACCACTAGTCCTCCAATGCAACTAGGCAAAGTCGGTCAAGCTGGTGCAACTTGGGGATTAGCTTATAGAAAGTCAACACAAACACTATATAGCTCAGCATTTATGAAGCGACATGCAGACTTTGGTCCAGGTGGCTCAGGAGCAATATATGCTTCATCAGTGCCAAGTAGTGGATCTGGTAGCACTACACCAACACAAGTAGCATCAATTCCAAACACCGGAACAGACCCACACCCCATAAGCAATACTAACTGTAATTCACGAGACGGACAGCTCAGTCAGAGCACAAACCTCTGTTGGGCTCGTGATGAGTTTTCTTTTAGTACAGTTGGTAAACGTGGATTAGGTGGCTTGGCTTTGCTCTCAGATCCAAACAATAATTCAAATGACTCACTATTGACTATAAATTTGAATAACAGAAAGATATACAAGGTATCTAATCTAGATGCTACAACCAGTATTAATGAGTATACTTTACCACTCGATCTGCCAAATACTGGTGCTGATGCTTTATCTGCAGGTAGCGCTTCAGGTCAGCATCAAGCCTGTACTCTCTCAGACGTAGTACCTTTCGCGCTAACAATACATGAAGGTACTGGCTATGTTGGTTTAACATGCACAGCACAAACTAGCAGAAATCAATCAGATCTAAGAGCATACATATACAGTTTTAATCCACAAACAATGACATTTGCTAACGTACCAACATTAGAGTTTTCATTAAATTACGGTCGTTCATGCTCAAACGGTGACAACAGTGAGGGGTGTTGGTACCGAGCAAACTGGCTACCATGGATAGATTCATTTGATGATCCTTTAGTAAATGATAGTCGGCCACCTTTGTGGAATGGAGTTAAAATTATAACTGCACCCCAACCAATATTGACGGATATTACCTTTGGCGCAAATGGTAGTATGACCGTTGGATTACGTGATCGTTATGGTGATCAAATGGGCCATCAAGCCTTAAATACTGATGACACAGATAATACATTATATGTAGCTACCAGTACAGGAGACGTATTAAGAGCTTGTGCTGTAAACGAAAAATTTACTCTAGAAAATGCAGGACTTTGCGATGGCAAGGGCCCAGGAAGTAGTGGGGTGCATGCAGTTGTTGACGGCTTACCTCAAGGTCCCGGTGACTTTGAGTTCTACAATTACGACTTTTATGCTGATGATAACGATAATCCGTTGTATCATGATGAAGGCGCTCAGGGTGGCTTGGCGCAAGTGCCAGGATTTATTTCAGTTGTTGGTTCAAGCATGAATCCACTGCGAGGTATTCCTGATGGGATATGGAGTGGAGGCTTACGTTGGTACAATAGCGATAATGGAGCCAGGATCAATGCCTATCGACTATATCAGAGTGATCTGAATGCTGCACCCGGAACTACATACTTCGGTAAAGCTAATGGTATTGGTGATATCGAGGCAATATGTAAATCAGCACCAATTGAAGTTGGAAACTTGGTGTGGAATGACACAAACTCTAATGGCATTCAAGATGCAGGCGAGCCAGCTATTCCTGGCGTATCAGTAAGTTTGATTGATGTGTCAAATAATGTGTTAGCAACAGCAATAACAGACACGAACGGGAATTACATATTTTCAAATCGAACACTAGATGAAAATGGCAATACTGTGAATAGTACAGCCAGTCATATATATGGTATTTCCGGATTAACCACAAATACACAAGGGTTTAGATTAGAGCTAAGGAGTGAATCTGATTACACGAGCGAAGATCGATTGAGTGGCCTCGTTTTAACAACCGCAGATGCAAGGATAGATTATGGGAATCAACAAAATGACTCTAATGCTATCACTACAAACGTATTTTCTCCATTATCAGTATCGAATCCAGCAATTGTTACGTTTGATACTGGTGCAGCGGGCGAAAACGATCATACGTTGGATTTCGGATTTACTACTACATCTACGGTCAATCTCCCTAATCAGAGCCCAGAAACAACAAACCCTTCCCCAACTACGCCTAATTCTACCGAAAACACCCCTAACACTCCTGCTCCTCAATCAAATGCTAATCAAGTAAAGAATCAGCCCTTGGCTATATTTGCTAACACTGGTCAAACACTTATAGCTAGCATGTTAACGGCGATATTATTCATAATATGTGGTGTTGTGGTGTTCGTATGGCTTCGCGGAAATAATCAAAAACAGTAATATAACTGATCTCTATGCAAATGAAACAATAACATTATTGGCGTTGTTTGACATATACCACATAAGTCCTAAGCTTAATAATATAAGCACGCACAACACGATGAATAAACGTTTTTCGTTCATTGAGTCTCCTTATTTTGAAGTTCTGCAACTACCACAAGTCTATCTTTGGGATTCCAAAGTGGTGTACAGGTATATAATGTTAACCTTGGATAATCTGTGGGGCGTAAATCGTCTGTTTGCGATGTTTTAACCGTCTTAACTTCAGTAACTTTGTATAGATATGTGTAGCCATTCCAGGTTACACCAATCTTATCACCTACACTGATTTTATTCAGGAAGTAAAAAGTACCTTTGGGGTTACTATATGTAAATCGATGTCCTGCCAAAACTGTATTCCCGCCTTTATCTGGTGTGCTGCCTCCAGGCCACCGCCACACACCCTGTCTTAACGCTAAGATTGAATTTTGCCCTTCAATAATTGGCTCGTCTAATAACATAGAGGGTACAGTCAAAATATTCCCAGAATTCTTATTGTTCATGACAGAGGTTTTGTTATTATCTTTGCTCAAGTTCTGGTTATTATCTTCTATCCTTTTTGAAATGGTTTGTTCCAGTTGTTTTCGAGAATCTGAACTCGAATAATCAGAGTAGATAAATTGTGGCAATAAAGGCATCAGAATAATGTACGTATTAATACATAGCAAAACCAAGAGTAGGAGATTATTTACTATACGTAGGCGATTTGTGTTCTTTGGGTATGACTCTGGGTGTTGAGTTGTATTGTCTGGAACGAATGCGCTGAATGATGGATTATTGTCTAGCACATTTGTAATGTTATTGGTATTACCGTGTTGATCTTTTAGCTCTTTTGTAAATAATGACATAACTACACAAGATATTATATCTAAGTATATAGTTTTATGTAATTATATCGCATTAGATAATAAAGAAGGCTATCCGAAGCCTAGCGGTTAGATATTTATTCGGTTACCCTGTTCTCTGCTATGAAGAGAACTATTCCTAAAAATATCATCAATGAAAAAATATCAGAATATTGTAAGGCAAAACATAATAACAAGTCTGTCATTATCAGTAGTCTTGTTACGGTCAGTGGTATGCATCGTAAAGCTGTTATCCGAGTCCTCAACCGTGAGCGCAACCGCTCAAGATTGAAAACACCATAACGATTGGGCCACCCTAAAGTCTACAAGAAGGAAACAGAAAGCTCCCTGGAGTAGATATGACAACAATACGACTACCCAAGTGCTGAACGGCTGCATAATGAAATAGCCGAAGCTATTCGTATCTTTCGACGTGATGACATGCGGCGTTATACGCCATATGCGACCAACCAGCTATTGTCTATGAGCTTGAGTGCCATGAAGCTACGGACAACCAGGTTTACCAAGCAACACTATCTGCTTCGCGGTAGGAGCACTACCCGGTCTGGCCCACTATTAAAGAGTGTCTCATATTCTTGGGTTCGTGGAGCAAAAAAGGTTCTGGTTATGGGCAAATAGATACCGTGGTGCATTCAGGCTCGAAGTTGATACGTACTATGGCGTATACAGTGAACTATGTTGATGTTGCTACCTATTGGCAGGAACCAGTTGCTCAGTTAGATAAAACTGATACATCGACACTAGTAAGTATTCAGACTATCGCTAAACTATTGCCCTGGAAGTTACGCGGACTGCATCCTGATTCTGGCTCAGAGTTCATTAACCAGGCAAGTATAGATTGGTGTAAACGTCACCGCATCGAGCTTACCAGAAGCCGACCAAGCAAGAAGAATGACAATTGCTTTATTGAACAACGTAATTTAGTGGTAGTCCGTAAGTTTGTCGGCTATGAACGATACGATTGTATAGAAGCAGTTGATGCTCTGAATGAGTTGTATTGGTATGTACGACTACATGTTAATTTCTTTCAGCCGACGTTCAAGTTGCAGAACAAAGAAAAGCGAGTGCGGTCAGTTGATGGCAGACAAACAGCAAAACCATAGCGCAAGGTTTACGATACACCTAGTTTGGCTGCAAGTTGTTCTTGCGACCAGGAACTAAGTTTTAAAATCTGCTTTACCTGCTCGGAATAATTCATAAATTTATAATGATAGCACAAAGCTTATAAAGTTACTATAACTTACTTATGCTTAAATCTACATCTCCTTCGTCGGACTCTACCCCAATTAAAGTTCTGTAATCGTACTGTATATCCTGCCAAACTTGCAAAACTGCACCCGGAATCGATGATATTGGAATATTAGACTCTAAGTACGGCTCTTTAGCAGGGGTTGCTATTTGAGTATTCTCGACTCCTTCTGAAATCTATAGTTATGGTTTGTGTTTACATCCTATGTGGAGGTAAATAAATTCATGAACTTAAACACGAGTATTTATTCTGCATTTTTTGTACTACTTTGCAATCAGTTAACTAATACAAGCATGACAAGTTTATGGAAATATTGTTAATTATACATTCAATATCTACAACCTGGGATGATTTACTTATTTTTTCTTACTTTTTGTTTTCTTAACAGTAGATGAGTTACTAACTAAGAATTCATCAAAAGTCATTGACGAATTCCAATATTCATTAGCCATTTTCATTTGCTCACCAAGAATACGGACTTGGGTAATACTAGATGAGATTCCGATCATAAGCCAAAGAATATATAGTCCTACTCTGTCACGTATCATAGTGTATACCTCGCCATTTGCAAGATCACCAAAACTAGCCCCATTAAATACTAACAATAGACCATAAATTATCATCGATGCACCAAAGAATGATGAGGCCACTATTAACAATATCATTGGTAATCCGCCGACGAATGCGAATAACCCAAAAACGGCACCTAGCGCTGTGCCAGCAATAAGAACTAACCAATTCCAGTCAAGATTAAACAACCCTAAAATCGCAGCTGCGATAGAAAACCCTAAACCTGCGAAAGCTAAAATAACCGCGAAAGAATAAAAGAAGTATGCCAAAACTGCAAACAATATCGCTACACAAAACCCAACAACCCAACCAAGCAATGTACTCAAGAAACCGTCTCCAGTTACACTAGAAATAAGACCAGCGCCTGCTGAAAACCCGACGAAAAATCCTACAAAGGGAAATAATATCCGCAGTAGGTTACCGCCCTGGAAAGCAAATAGCCCACCAATTAATATTGCGAATATTCCTACTAATATTTCACCAAAGCCCATATGTTCCTCCTTTGTTATATGATTACAAGTATACATTAGCATGCAAATTATTCATATATCTTTAAACAAAATTATAGCCCTGGCAGTGTGAGCTACCAAGGCTATATTAAAGTGGATGATGTTTACCTTAAGCCGAGTTTTTTAGTGCATGCTGGCCACTGTCCCCAGCCACTACGAGCTTGCAGAATTTGCGCACGATGTATCTGTTCTTCGCGTGAGTTTTGATGGGGCAAGCCTGTTCCGCCAACGGCTTTCCATGTAGAAGCCGTAAATTGAAGTCCACCATAATATCCATTACCGGTGTTTATTGACCAGTTTCCGCCGGACTCACAACGCGCTAAATTATCCCAGACACTTCCAGTAGCTACTGGAGAAACTTGAGTTGTTTGCCTTGTTATTTGACGTTTTCTGGCTTTCGTATTTTTTGGTGTCGTCTTTCTATTTGACGCATTAATTCTCTTTGTTGTTGATACCATATTTACGTTAGTGGGCTGTTTACGAGTCTCTAGTTTTTCGTTAACATTCGGTATTCTAATCTTATCTCCAGGACGTATTACATCTGGATCACTGATTTGAGTGTTGGCATCATATAGACGCGAATATGTTGTTTCATATCTCTTGGCGATTTTTGATAAATTATCGCCTTTTTGTACTACTACAATAACAGGTTCTGGTTGTGTAGTTTGTTGTTGTGCTTCAGAATTGTTTACATCCTGTGCCTTAACAGCAGGCTTGTTGGCAAACAAAATAAAGCTCGCCACAAATAAGCCCGCAATTATTACGGTTTTCCGCATTTATTCCTCCTTATACCTTTTGAAGTACCCTCTTATGATCGCTAATATTATTTCTTTGTCATTTGGGGTAATTGGTGTACTTTTTACTCACATAAAAAAGACACAAATTCTATCATACTTGTTGTGTATATTTTGTCAAGCCTTACAGATTAGAATTTATGTTGTAATAAATATACTGTTGTCAGTTTTAATGCTATCGTTTTTTTGCTTTGACTTCGTTTCGTCCTAAATTCTTTTTAGTTTCCACAAATAAGACATGCTTTCTTAGTTTTGGATCATATTTACGTAGCTCTAATTTATCAGGAGTATTCTGATGATTCTTCTTTGTATAATAGTTTCTATTGCCTGATTCTTCTGACACTAAGCCAATTACTTTACGTTTTGCTGATTTTTTTGCCATTTGATTGTACCTCGCTTTTTTTAGGCATAATGATTGATAATACTATATATCCAAATAGTCCAGGAAAAACACCAGATACTATTGTTAGTAGTGCATATCCTGCACGGATCAAAGTTGGATCTAAATCGAAATACTCAGCTATCCCTGAACAAACACCATCGAGCTTTTTGTTATCTTCGGATTTGTATAAATATTTCTTCATCTTTAATATTTTACCAGATATTACATACAATATCAATGG
>CAZTWB010000004.1:0-32984 GCA_964617035.1 uncultured Candidatus Saccharibacteria bacterium | reverse complement strand
ACCATAGGTCAAGTAGTTTTACTTGGTGGTGGAGCTAATATTCCCGGATTGAGTGATTATTTTACCAACACCCTCCGGTTGCCGGTAAGAACATATGATCCATGGAATACCATCACTTTCGAATCTATTAATCTACCGAAGCCTGGTGAAGAGAATATCTACATTACTTCAGCAGGCCTAGCATTAATGGATCCCAAGGAGCCGTTCGCATGATTAACCTTAGTCCTGATGACTACAAAGAATCTTTACGTTATGCAAGACGTAGCTCAAAACTACTCAGATGGGTTGGAGGAACTCTTATTATACTGATAGCTGTTTTGTTGACACAACTCATAGGGTTTACATATTTAAAGTCTGAAACAAAACGATACCAAAAAATTAATGCTAGCATTACGCAAGATTTAAAAAACAATGATCTAGAGGGTACGCTCAAGACTGTAGAGAATATTTCGGGAAGCCTAAAACTTATTGTCCAGGTATTGTCAAAACAAGTACTGTTCTCGGAATTAATCAAACAGGTTGGCTCAGTAATGCCAGAAAATACCGTGCTTTCAAATATAGAAATCAGCAATGTTGAAGGAGGCATTGATCTTTCGGCCGAAACCAAAGACCAAGAATCAGCTACACAAATCCAGGTTAATCTAATGGATCCGAATAACAAATTATTTGATAAAGTAGATATTGTATCGATAAGTTGCGGAGAAAGTAATCCGACCTACCCCTGTAGAGCTACTTTCAGAGCATTATTCACAAAAGACAATCCATTCCTATTTGTAAACAATAAATCCGCAGGTAACAACCAATGACCTCCAAGAAAGCATTTCAACTAATAATTGGTTTGTTAGTATTATCAATTCTTGGCGTAGTTTCTGTCATATATATGGGCAATAAACTACTGTCGCGTCAGTCTCAATACTTAGTTGATCAGAAAATATCAAATAAGGTGTTAGAGAACCAGGAATTATCCTTAGCTAAAGCAAAACAAAATATTCAGAAATACAAGAATCTAGAAGAACTAACTCAGGCTATTGTTCCAAGAGATAAAGACCAGGCTCGTGCTACACGAGAAATACTCGCCTTAGCTCAAGAAAGCGGTATCCAAATAAAATCAATTACCTTCCCGGCCTCGAACCTTGGCGCCCCAGCACAAAAGTCAACATCTGGAGAATCCAATCAAGAAGGATCAACTCCAGCACCCAACCCCATAAGCCAGGCTGTTCCCGTAAAAGGCCTGAATGGTATATACAGCCTAGAGGCAACTATTACGCCAAATGGGCCAGTTAATTACTATCAGTTTATTGATTTTCTTGCCAAGCTTGAAAAGAATCGCCGTACATCACAAGTAACCAGTATTAGGATTGAGCCTAAATCATCTTCTAGTAAGAATCCCCAACTAATTTTTGCGTTAAAACTAAATATGTTCTTAAAGCCATGAATTTAAATACTACAACCATAAAACCTCATATAGAGAAATTAGCACGATTTTTGAAAAAGAATGCTGTATTTTTGTTCGTTGTTTCCGGGCTTATTATTATTGCCTACCTAACATTCAATATCAGACTTCTCGCCAATAAAGAGCCTAGCGAATCAGCAATTGCCGAAAAATCAAGCGAAAATAAACCAATAAACATTGATGAATCAGCAGTGAAACAGATTAAACAGCTTCAAGCTGTAAATCTAGAAGTTAGAGCTCTGTTCGAACAGTACAGAGATAACCCATTTCAAGAATAGAAATTAATTCCCATACTGAACCAGGTTCTTTTCGTGAGCTCCTACAATAAGTTTTGAATGCTTATATGGGTCTGGAATATAGGTGAATAAATAATTTTGTTGTTCGCCTGCGGTTTCAATCACTAAAGTTCCGTAGTTAAATAAGTGAGCTAAAATACCCTTTTGAGTAACAGTTACATCCTGTACGTCTCCGATACTCAACTGGGATATCTTGCGATTAAATAGGTTAATATACAGAATTTGAGCAATTTTTTCAGAAGTAACATAGATAACATTGTTTGCGTATATTATTGCCTGGATGAGCATTGCGCCAATAATTAACAACACAAACACAAAACCTATAATGGTAACAACTGACCCCAGATTAGAGGATGCAATGCCTGAGTCCTCTAGTGATCCAGAAAACCCAACAAAACCTAGCACAACAGAAACAGCAAAGGCAATTACGCATCCAGTTAAGTAGATAAAGAATTGACCGATTGGATGTTTGCGAATTTCACATATTAAACGCTCTTCGTTATCAAATTCTATTAGATTAAAGTATTTTTTACCGGTACGTGATAATTTTAACTTATCCTCTGCTCGTAATTCATTAATATCCATCGCCTTATTATAACAGAGAAGATTGTGAGTCGTTGTTTTTGTGCCGACCGAGGTGTTTATACGCCTTGAATGTAACTCTTCTGCCGCGAGGAGTTCGCTCTATCAAGCCAATCTGCATCAAATATGGCTCATGAAAATCCTCAATAGTACTTCGTTCCTCGGCAATCAGAGCAGCAATCGTGTCAACACCAACCGGGCCACCGTCATAACTTTCGATGATTGCTTCAATCATGCGCCTGTCTGCTGGGTCTAAGCCTAGTTCGTCAACCTCCAATAATAATAGGGCGCTGTCACTAATATTAGTGTCAATAATCCCATCCCCATTAACGTCTGCGTAGTCACGAACTCTCTTTAATAATCTATTAGCAATTCTAGGAGTTAAACGAGCTCTGACAGCAAGCTTATTTGCAGCCTCATTATCTATTTTTACATTTAATATCTGAGCAGCACGCTTAATAATTCGGGCAATTTCTTCTGGGGTATAAAATTCTAGCCGATGAATCATACCAAATCTATCCCTTAACGGAGCCGCCAGACTACCAGTACGAGTTGTCGCACCAATTATTGTAAATCTTGGCAAGTCCAGGCGTAAACTTTTTGCACTCGGCCCCTTTCCTAGCATTATATCCAGCTTAAAATCCTCCATTGCACTATAAAGAACTTCTTCAACACTACGGTTCAAGCGATGAATTTCGTCAATGAACAGGATATCGCCGTCATGCAAGTTCGTTAATAAACTAGCTAAATCTCCCGCCCTTTCGATTGCCGGACCACTCGTTATTCTGATTTGCGCGCCCATTTCGTTAGCTATAACTGTAGCAAGTGTCGTTTTGCCAAGTCCAGGCGGGCCATATAATAAAACATGGTCAATCGGCTCACCGCGCTTTTTAGAGGCAGTAATTGCCAGCTGTAAATTTTGTTTTATTCTCTCTTGACCAATGTAGTTCGCAAAATCTTGGGGCCGTAAAGTTACCTCTAACTCTTGCTCTTCAGGAGTTTCGTTATTACTTGTATTTACTATACTCTCAATTGCCATGTCTATCCTTAAGCATAAAATGCATCCAGCAATCTTCGCATATCATTTTTTTGCCTTTGGCTGTTTTTCTAGTCATCTTGCGCTAACCTTTAGTGATTGTTTAATTCGATCCTCGACAGATAAGTTTCGATCGACATGCTGTAAAGCTATTTGAGCGTCAGCTTCAGAGTACCCGAGCGCAACTAAGGCCTGCAGAGCCTCATCTTGCGCATTTACCCCAGCTCTTGCTATGACAGCCTCAGCGCCCTCTCCAACTATCTCTCCAACTTTGTCGCGTAATTCAACAACGATTTGTTCTGCTGCTCGCTTACCTACGCCTTTTGCGGTTTGTAGGTACTTCACATCACCGTTAGCAATATTGGCCTTTAGCTCACTATTGTTACCGGCGTTTAGTACTGCCATAGCTACTTTTGGGCCAATACCTTTAACACCAAGTAACTGTTCAAATAACTTTTTTGATTCTAGATTGGAAAACCCATATAAGTCGTGTGAGACTTCACGAATATGTTCATAAACATAAAATTTCGCTGACTGCCCAAGCTTTGTTCTGCCAAAATCGGAAGCCGAAACTATCAGACCATAACCTACGCCATGAACATCAAGAACAATAGATTCTTCAAACTTCTCACTTACTACCCCGGTTAGCGTCGCTATCATAGCTATATTATCGCATACTTGTGCTACAACAGATAGCCGTAGCCAATGCATCGGCCGCGTCATCTGGTTTTGGTATTTGCGGTAGTTTTAAGATTACCTTAACCATCTCCTGTATCTGTTTTTTATCAGCCTTACCATAACCTGTTACCGCCTGCTTTATCTGCAAGGGAGTATACTCATATAGTTGTAATTTTTTCTGTTTACCCAGTAATAGTACTACACCACGCGCCTGACTGACGCTCATTGCGGTAGTGATATTACGGATAAAAAAGAGTTTTTCAACCGCCATCACATCTGGTTTATATTGCGATATTATCCCTTTAAGGTCATGGTAAATAGTCAGTAATCTCTCGCTATCTTCTTGATGAGCTGGAGTTCTAATCACCCCAGCTTCTACAAATTTTGTACTACCACGATTAACATCAACAACACCAAACCCAACTATACCCGTTCCTGGATCAATACCTAAAATTCTCACGTTTTTATTATACATTTAGTCCTTAGGATTACTTTTGTTTAAGTATTTTGGCCCGTAATAGAGAGAGTTTTTGAATGACATCTTCTCGATATTCATATACACCATACCCCAAAACTAACAATGCAATACCCGCAAAAACACCATAATTTAGTTTATTTTTCTGCTGGTTGCTTTCTGAGCTTGGGGTATTTGTTGCTGATGCATTCGTGGTTGATCCAGCAACTTTTCTGCATCTATTCGTATCAGGATTTCTAACTTGACCCTCTTTACACGCAGCTAGAGTTGTCGTTGCGGATACTTTTTTGCAACGATTAGTTGAGGGGTTCCGCGTTTGCCCAACGTCGCATGGTTTAAGATTTGCCAACATAATTGCATCCGAACGACATCTATTTGTATCAGGATTTCTAACTTGACCGGGTTCACAAGGCTTTAGGGTTTGCGAATCGCCTATACTTTTGCACCTATTGGTCTCTGGATTTCGATACTTTCCAGCCCCACATGATTCAAGAGTAGTTGTTTTTGTGGAGGTGGTAGCTGTTATTGCTTCTGCTGGCGCAATTAAAACATTAGCCGTTCCTGGCGTCGGCTGAGATGTAGCTTGCCATTTACCATCTATCAAAGCCCAGGCCTCATTGTCATGCAATCCAGCAGGATACGATACCACATCTTCGTTTGTGCTCGTTATGAGTTCAACCATCCCGCCATCGGCATTTGGAAGAATCAATCCTCTATACACCGAATAACCCGGAGGAGCTAAGCTAGTCAATTGTTTAGTTAAGTTACCGATCTTAATGCTACATGAACTTAAATTTATAGTTGAAGAAGATGAATTGTATAGTTCAATATATTCATTACCTGAATCTGTGCCTGATGGATTAGGCAATATCTCCGAAAGTGTCAAATCGGTACATAAATTTAATGTATGTTGACCAACACCAGCACAATCATCAACTCCACAACTATCGTCTGTTGATATAGTATCGGTATTGTTTGGAGAGTTTGTGCCAATGTTTACGTCTGTTACAGAAGGACTGAAATCTGCGTAATTATTATCCGTATCAATAAAATAACCGTTATCATCGACTGCTCTTTGTATAGTCTTTGTATTTGCCGGGATAGGAGCAAGGTCTGCCTCCTTACATACCCCAGAACTTGGCGCACTGCCCCATCCAACTAAATCCCAAATTATGTCATCTTGGACTAGCCTTACTGAGCCGCCAGAGTTGTCGTTCATGCTAACCTCAACCTGAACTGTTTGATGAGACGCAATTACACCATTTAAGGTGTATGATTTAACGCTTGAAGAACTATCTTGTTTTATCCAATCTATTGCATTGCAATCATTTATTTTGGCATTCGGCTTAGCGTATTCAACTCTCCAATTTGATAAGTCTACGTCAACATTAGAGTCATTGTATATATTAATGTATTCTGTAGGTTCTCCGGCCACAATTCCACCGATTTTAACGGCCACAATTAGTACTCTCGGCTCAGGATCAGCCAACACGCTAGCAGGTACTAACATAATGCTAATAAACAAAGAAGTAATCAAACTCATTAACCTCATCCCCATAAGTATGCCTAAATATACTCTCAATATTTAAAAGAATAAATAGTTAATTGTAAATTTTACTTTAAGTCAACTTCATTGTGTTTATGCTATATCGAAATTGGTATGTGTGGTAACTACGTCATCGAGCTCTTCTAGAGCATCCATCAAGCGCATTACCTTACCTTGCGTAGCTTCGTCAGCAATTGTTACGATATTTTGAGGAATATAAGTGAGCTCTGCTTCAACAATTTCAATCTTTTCGTCCTGTAGTTTGTTGCGAACAGTAGCAAGCTGTTTTGGTTCGGTATACACCACCATCTCTTCATCATCTTCAATAGCATCCTCTGCACCAGAATCAAGTATTAGAAGTAATAATTCTTCGCCACTGCCTTTTACTCGAATCATTCCCTTTCTATCAAATAAGAACGCCACAGAGCCTTTCTCTGCAATGTTTCCACCATGCTTTGCAAACGCCGTTCGTACAAAAGTATAAGTACGGTTTGTGTTGTCCGTTGCACACTCCACCAAAATACCAACACCACCCGGACCATAACCTTCATACATTACTTCTTGAATCTGGTCACCCCCTAACTTGCCTGATCCCCTATCGATTGCTCTCTGAATATTGTTAGCAGGCATATTGGATGCTTTAGCTTTATCAATTGCTAGCCTTAATGAAAAGTTCATGTCGGGGTCTGATCCACCTTTTGCGGCAATAGCTATTGCATTGCCGAGTCGCGTAAATATCGCCCCTCTCTTGGCATCCTCTATTGCTTTTCCGCGATGTATCTTAGCCCATTTACTATGTCCAGCCATTTTATACTCCAGTTGTTCTAGATAATATTATAACATAATTACTTCTTTGGCTTTTTTGAAACTCTTTTTTTGTGATTTTTATTGGATTGCGTTCTGTCAAGTAGCAACTTAACAAGCCACCCTCCAGTTATTAGCATCCCGATTGCAACCAGAAATTCTCCAATATATGTATATACAGTTTTGGTGGAATTGGTAACCGCTTTAATGTCTTTAGCCTCTATGCCACTCGCCTCAGCTAATTGCCGTCCATTGTTATCTAACTCATATGCTGTTGCAGCATTAGCTGACTGCAAAAAATATCGAGAATTTGCGACTGACATAAATCTTGCTAGTGATTTCTGTTGCCAAGCAAAAACTCTTGATCCTCTAAAAATTGTGAGCGATGCAGAATTAGTGAATATTGTTGCTCCTTGCCTGGCAAACACCCTATAATCCTTTGGCGCAATAATACTTGAACAAACCGCTGAACCAAGGATTGTTTGGTCGTCAATCATTAATGGTAGGAGAGGATGCTCTCCTTTAATAACCATTTTTGCATAGCTAAAATAGTCTAATGTAGACTTTTGGTTAGTTGCGCGAAGCATGGTGCGCAAGATGTAACCCAAATCTTCACCTCCAGGGATCAATCGATACTTATTTTGTGAGCTTTCTATGCCATTTTCTGAATTACCGAATCTTAATATATTATAGTGTCCAGCGGTCTGACCACCATTAACCTGAGCAGAGCCAATAAAATATGTTTTTGACCCATCTTGATTTTTGCCTAATCGCTCGCTTAATCTTTCATTATCAATATTGTCTAATGAATATTCCGGAAATACCACCAAGCTACTCTCCCGATCTTTAAGTACTCCAACGTGGTTGTCTAAGTTTTCGCTAACGATAGTAGCAGAGATAGGCTCACCTTTTGGATATCTGTATATATAATATCCAGCTAACGACAATACACAAGTTACTACAAAACAAACAAATGCATACTTACGCCAAATTTTCTTAGAAAACAAGAAGACTGTCAACCAAAACAACCCAGCTAAACCATAAAACCCAACAAACCTTGTCGCATATCCAAGGGGTGTATTGATTAATACTAATGTTGGAGAAGCAAGAGGTAGAACATTATCTACACTTCCTTCAGGACCGATCCAAATAATTGCCGTAATCCACGAGACCAAGAAGTCCATAAGCGCAAAAAGCGGCAATCCGAGAGCGATAATTAACCATGGGCTTGTTAATTTAAACTTCTTTTTTAAAAACCTAAATACTTTCACGACAATATATACCGATAAAGTAACGTTAAATAACGCCACCCAAGCGGCAATAACCATAGCTACTGGTTTTGACCCAGCCAAATCTAAGCTATCCGTTACAAATACCCAAGACCAAGCTATGAAATATAAAGTAGCCAGGACAATGACAAATGGGTGTTTTACTATTTTTTGAATTGTTTTTTTCATGCTTATTATTTAACTAAACTATAGGGCTGGATCTTTTTATTGTCAATTTTTTCGAGTAACGATTATATAGCAATGTGGTAAATAGAATAATCAACATCACTAAAATGACTGTTTGCGGTATCGTAATCCAAACCTCGAAGCTAGCAAACGATAGCCTACTTAAAAATTCTGCAATCTCCACAATATACTGAAGCATTATTTTGGCAGGCAATACTATTAGTCCAAAGAACATTATAGGACTAATCATTCCGTACAGCCCAGCAACTAAAGTAGCCACCATCACAAAAGGCATCAATGGAACAACAAGAATATTCGCTAGTAAACTGACGACTGAAAAACTATGAAAGACATATAGCAGTATTGGAATAGTGCAAATTTGAGCACTGACAGTTTCAGATATTAATTGAGAGATGAGCTTCTTGTTATGTTTTTTTGAAAAAAAGTTACTAAGTATCAAAGGGCTTAGGATTAATATTCCGAAGAACGCCGAGAAAGATAAGTACCAGCCTACACTTGACCAGATATATAATGGATTCCAACCCGCAGTTACAGCTGCAGACAATAAAATCAACAGAATTGGTCGAATTTGTCTGCCGAAATACCACATAAATAAACTAATGAAACTCACCACGCTTGCTCGAACAATAGAGGGACTGAACCCAGTGATTAATAAAAACACGACTACGAGCACACCTGGAATAATAGTAGCCTGAAATCTTGACCGTTTTTGCAGTAATCGCTGTGCAAAATAAACAATTATTGTTAGGTTATAACCAGAGACAGCAACAATATGTACTAGGCCGACTTCCCTTAATTGCTCTGTCAAATCTTTTGGTATACCGCTCCTCTGTCCGATTAAGATTCCTAGCCCAAGAGATGCAAGAGGCTCTGGCAAGACATTTTGTAGGCCTGTAGTAAAGTTCCTTCGTAGCTCATCAATCCTGTTTATACCTGATGAAACTAAGGACATTTTCGCAAAGCTAATGCCCGCAATATTATCTCCACGCCTGGGATAGAGCTTGCCTTCTACTAAAACCTTATCCCCTTTATAGACCATTGGCAAGCCAAATCCCTCAACCTCAATATTGCCAACCAGCCTATGGCCATTTGTTGTCTCAATTTTGTTTGATGAGAATATCAGCTGTTTACGTTCGCTATAAATTGCGTCTTCTCTAGCGACTACAACTAGGCTAACTTGCTTCCTGTATAGGTCATCATACTTGTTAACTTGATACGAATAGGATACTCCTCTAAAATACCCTATCAATAAACAAACTATCAATCCCAGAGTCACCCAATGACATTTCCTCCGTTTTGGTAAAAATATAAAAGTAGCGATGATTAATATCGCTACAAAAATTGCCAATTCAGCCCAACTAAGAAACCTTGCCAATATAAGCCCCATCAAAAACAATATCAGCCCACAAGAAATCATTGTCGTTTGACGAATCTTATACTTGCCAACCATGCTGGTATCTTATTTGTTATTGCATATATAAACAAAAGCAGGTAGACGTCAATTTTATTGACTTTTTGCCGAAAACAAGGATAATATACCCTTGTAGTATACGACTGTTGGTCGTGTTAACAACAATCCGTTATCGTAAAATTTGTGTTATAACGGGCCCATAGCTCAGTCGGTTAGAGCACCTGCCTTTTAAGCAGGGTGTCCTGGGTTCGAGTCCCAGTGGGCCCTCCAAAAATGGACTTTTTCAAGACTTAACGGCAGTGACGTCATTGTTTAGCTGAGAAAAAGTCAGGTCTATAGGAGTAAAACACTTTATTTTTGATACCGAATAGTCAGTATACTTCTAGCGATAATTCCTGATAAGACAGATGATTATAAACTAAAAGAGCCCGTAGATTGATTCTACTCACCGATCCTCCTACTTTACTAACTAGTGCTTAGCTTTTATAAGCAGTGTTTCGCCACCATATTTCTTGAGTAGGAAAATTGCAAACACCCAAGACACAAGTGTCCATACCGCCATAGCTGGTTCATTATTAGATGAAAGTATCAGGTACGATTGAAAAGTATTGCTGAGCGCATGAAGCACCACAATCCAAAACAGACTTTGTGTGTTGTTGTATATCCATGTAATCACAATAGTCCAACCAACTATTCCGAACGTAAGCCCGAAAATTAATGAAATAGCAGCTGGTGGGGTTAGTTCGCCCTGAAGATGTTGCACTAGTATTACTGACGGTATATGCCATAAGCCCCAAAACATACCTACTATCCAGCTAGATTTAATAGCTGAATACTTGGCTTGCAATTCAGGCAACGCGTATCCTCGCCAACCTATTTCCTCGGCAAGCCCTGTGAAGAAGAACATATATAAAAACAATGGTACAGCCAGCGCAATCGGTACGAGAAAATTAAAATTGATAGGTTTAAAGCCATCAGCAACAAAACCTATGCAAAGCGCAATAAGATTCCAAACTAAGGGTATTGCAAGAATAAGTAGCATCCATCGAATTGGAATACGAACTTTTGTTAGCCGATTCCATAAATTAGCTAGGCCTGATTTACCTTTGAATAAAGCAGTAACGATAATTCCTGCAAGTGTAGGCCCGAACGAGAAAGTAAAGAGCAAGAAATAAGGTGCGAATCCGGACGACATATTACCAGAAAGAAAATCCCCAATATGAAAGAGGTTCTCCTCATTGGTGATCTTGATATTGTTTTTGGCTGCATAAAGATATGTGGTTATTTGAGCCGACCATGTAATTGCAAAGGCAAGAAAGAAGAAGATGGGAAGTTGAAATCTTGATAGCTTTTTTAATTTCATTGTATAACCTTCCTAATCAATACTTTTATCAAATTATTCAACGCTTTTCAATAACTGCTAAAAATAACTAGACTAGCTAGTAATAAGGAAAATAACTGACATAAAAAACACGCAAAAACCACTCATAGAAAAGTGTAGCAGCTTCACGGATCACAGATAATGTAGTTCGCTTTGTGCGTTATGAATATTTATGAAAATTTAAATTCTCTCTTGTTTATTCACGGGATATTAGCTCAATGAAATTTAATACTTAGTTAGTTATCTTCTTATAGTATGTCAATAGCATAGTCTATCGACAAGCACAAGAACTGCAGATTCTACTGCTTATCATGACTAGAATACTCAAAGAAATATTCTTTCAACTTAGTTTTTGCTCGGCACTCCAGGACTTGTAGCTGCAGGTCGGTCGCTTTTTAGCACCATTTGAGATACATATACGTTAACGTTAGAGTTATTCGTGATTACTAAGTAATACTTTCCTGTACCACTTGTATAAGTAGATAGGGGAGAGCAACGTTCTTGCCAGCTTGTTGATATGTTCTCGGGGCCACTACCACCAGCAAGGCCAGTACCCATGTCTACGGTCACAGAAGTATTTCTATCAGCTCTTGCAGTGTAACATACCTGCCACGTTGCACCACTAGACGGCATATTAAAGCCCTTAGGTACATGTGCCACACCACCGCTAGATAATCTATACGTGTCTATATTATTCTTGCTTGCGTCCTTATACCTGAATGCATTCACTCCTAGGGTTTTTGCATCCAAGCAGCTATTTGGTACGCAAGTTTCAATAACTTGCAACGTAGCTGCGAAACTCCTATACGTAAACCACGCCCCGCCCATTACGGCTACAATTAACATAACTACAATAAATTGAGTTCTCTTAGAACTATAGCCTGTTCTGTTCAAGAATCCAGTTTTTCTTATGTTTTTATTTTTTGATTTCTTAACAGAGGTCATTGTATTTTTATCCTTTTTTATGTTTCGTATAATGTCCTTATACTACACCATCATTCATCAATAACAAAATAATTCATATCTTTTTATTTTAGTTTATTTTTCCATCCATCCCTGGTATCATAAGCTTTATGAGTAGCTTTAATGCTCTTAGCTCAAATAGTCAAGATATACAAAAATTCCAGATGCATCAAAAGGCAAGATCATTGTTGATTATCGCCGTTGTTGGGATTCCTGTTTTTCTGGCAATGTTAGCATACTTATTTTACAGAAACACTGTAACTTCAAAACAAATTAGCTCACCAACAACTTCTTCAATAGAACAACAACTTTCGACAGACGACATTTCTTCTAACCCTAGTCCTACTGAAACCTTTCAGGGACAGGATCCTAATCAACAATACTCCACAGCCAATCCTGGGTCTTCAGCCACAAATCAATCAGGACAAACCTCTACACCAGCCCAGCAACAAGCTCCTAGCGTTCAATCAACAAACACCGGAATTCCGCCAGGAGTAGAAACTGCAATCAACTCAATTGAATCGAACGGCATAAAAGGGAACCCTTATGTGTCTAGCAATCTAGACACCAGCCAAGTACCTGTTGGTACAAGTGTGAAGTTTGATAAGAGTACGTGGGTAGCGTACAGTGAAAATACCGGATCTATAAAAGTCAGCCTGTCAATAATGGGAATGTCTAAGACTGGGTCTGTAACATTTGGTATTGAAGGTGGCTCCTGGAAGGCGACTGGTTACAGCATCGATTAGAGATTTAGTGGTGTTTCTTGTGTTTATTTGACTTTGTCGATACTTTGGCATGGGTGAATACTAATAACATAAGACTAGAGATAACACCTACCACTAAGATAAACGGTTGAAATCCCTGTAGTTGCTCCCATGTACTGCTACTTAGTAATTGGTTATTGATATTTTGGGGTAATAGCGGTACAACCAATAATACCAAAAGTGCGCTCGCGCAAATGCTAGGAACTATATTCAACACAAATTTTCCTGTGGAAACTGATTTACGTAAAATTATCGCGCTGAAAATTGCAGGCAGAGCTATCAGAGCAATACTAGTAATAGTCTTGCTTAGGTCACCGTCTTTTATGAAAGAAGCGCCTATCAAAGACGCCTCACCACCAATTTGAGTAGCCAGTACACTACCAGAACATACACTAAAAAACACCACCCCGCTGTTAGTTCTCGATATCATTAACAACAGCGTCAATATAATAATAGGAACACCAATAACAGCTATCTCATAAGGCATATGCTTAATATACCATGTTTATCAATCAATACTTACTTTATCATTAACTCTGATCCCGAACTTTGACACCGACCCAGATGGAATTTCAAGAAAATATTTCGCATCATTGTCTGGGCAAAATACTTCAGGATACGTATCTGGGCTAAGATTTTCCTTAATATCTACGACTTTATTCTCATCACTAACCCAAACAACATCAATATTAAATTTCATATCTTTCATCCAAACACAATATATGCCATTACCGGAGTATTTGAAGAGCATTCCCTGATTCTTACCTAAACGATTCCATCCACCTAAACCTTTTGCGCGCGAATCTTTTGTGTCTGCTACTAGTACATTAATTTTATGATTATTAACCATGATTTGTTTGTCGCTCAAAAAAGAATACACTAAAATAGAAAACCCCAAAAAAACCACAATTAAAACAACTAATAATATCAGCAATGAATTTTGTGATCTCTGTTTACTAGGCGCCGACGCGATCTTTTCGGCGCTGTTTTCGGGCATTCTGTTCGACATACTCTATTATTTTAACAGCAACATTGCGCCCTGTAACCCTCTCAATTCCCTGTAAACCAGGACTAGAGTTGACTTCTAGTACCAAAGGTCCTTTTTCGGAGCGCATCATATCTACTCCACAAATCGGCAAGCCCATTGCCTTTGCGGCCCGTGTAGCAGTCTTGCGCTCTTCGTCAGATAATTTAATTGGCATTCCTTCGCCCCCCTGGTGAATATTGCTCCTAAAGTCATCATCCAGACTTTGGCGTTTCATACTAGCAACAACCCTGCCACCAACAACCAAAGCTCGGATATCTTCACCAGCAGACTCTTTAACAAATTCTTGCAATAATATGTTTGTGCCGTCCTCATTATGAAGATAGAATGCTTGCAGTACTGATTTCGCAGCCTTTTTTGTCTCCGCCAATACGACACCATTGCCATGGGTGCCTCTTGCTAACTTTATTATTACTGGAGTACCACCAATTTGATCAAGCAAATCTTCGATATCGGCAGTATTACGAGAGAAAACTGTCTTTGGTATACCTACTCCTGCTTTAGCAAGTAATTGCATGCTTCTAAGCTTATCTCTAGATCTTGTAATAGCGATCGAGTTTGATGCAGTATATACGCCCTGCATCTCAAATTGGCGAACAATTGCTGTTCCGTATCTAGTCATATTACTAGCAATCCGTGGAATAATAGCGTCCACACGAAGATCTTCGCCTCGATAATTTACCGCAGGGTTACTTTTTTCTATTGAAGCGTAACATTCTTTATACTTCACAACCATCACATCATGACCTAACGATTTTGCCTCTTCGGCTAGTCGTTTTGTCGAATAGTTACCTGGACCATTTGATAAAATTGCTAATTTCATATTTGAACCTTACTGCGATCGATTGTTTGGGTCAACCACCAAATTATTTGCTCTCAAGAACCTGCGCCCAATTATTACTGGATACTTCATCTTGCCTCTATCCGCTAGACTTATTGTAGTGTTGTATCTAACACCTTTTAAAACCATTACTGTATCAATAAAATATCTAATTGCTGTATCGCCGTTAGAACTTGTCACTGAGCTTCGCCTAAAATCTGATACCCTTACTAGCTTATCCCCGCCAAATGGCGCAAATTCTAACATAGTATTGCCATTAATAGTTGCGAGTCTAATATTGGTTGCATGCATTGCTCCAGTGTAGGCTCCAGTATCAATCTTAATTCTTACGACGTTATTGCTAAACTCCGGAAAATACGCAGTTTCAAAAACCCCTAAAATATTTGATTGTGTGGCTTTTGCAGTAATAGAGCTAGTTCTCATATCTGTCATTTTTATATTGTACTATATTTATAGATATTTTGCAATGCTACTGCGCGTTCTGAACACGTATATAAACCAGAACAATTATGCCTACCACCACTGTAAAGATAAAGATCAACATTGGTATCAATCCTTCTTGATTTTGGCTAACCTTACGTAAACCTTTCATACACTAAGCATAACTTACTTTAATGACTAAAGTAAACTACTGCCTTTTTCCGCATTATCTTTCAGATAATCAATACTTATGATTAGCTTCGCAAGAATGGCAATATGTCCATCTTTTTCCCATCTTTTGAACATGTAAATATCGCCATTGAAGCTTCGTCTGGCGATTGCTCAAAAAAAGCGTTGACATCTATATTCGCTTGTGCATCGGTTATATTATAGGAATACCACTTATTTTGAAAATGAACCTGGATCTTGTCGTCCCTATTTAGTTTTTCGATATGATAAAAGGGCGATTTGGATTTTGTCTGTTGAGGAGTTAAGCCAAGCCCAAAACGTGATGCACAAAGCACGAACCTCCCTCCTTCGGTAGGGTTCCCTTCTTCTGGTCGCTTCCAATTAACTTCGTCAATCCTATACGCTTCATTTGACTCCCGCTCCAATGGTACAACTAATTTCAATTTTTCAATCTTTATAAAATCATCATTGTTGGCGACCAGGCTCTCTTCTTTAGATCTTACACTGTTTGAATCATCCAAAATAATGTTTGGTGACTGAAGTAATGCCAAAAAATACAATCCACCCACCATAGATATTGAAACCAAAAATGCAGTCAGAAAAAACAATTTTTTACTTCGTTTTTTTTGCTAACTTTTGATCAATGTGATAGTGACTATGCTTTCTCGACACGTGCGATTGTTATTATACTGATGATTGATGTATACTTGCAACATGCCAGATAAAGAAGCTTCGCCAATCGATAACCAGCCTCAATGGATGGATATTATCGACCAAGTCCTTCCGTCAGACAGGGATCAAAATGACCCCCTACTGACACTTAGTACCGATGGCCTATTCATTAATCCGTCTCTAGGGCTTAGCAAAATAAATGCTACGTATTATTCGAAAGACCAGGCAGCCTTAGCATTTGACTCAATATGTGATTTTGTCAAAGCAAGCATCGATAACCATGACGCTAAGGTAAGCAATCCTTTTAGTAGTAATCTTGAAGGAATTCCTGAAGGTAAAGATAAGTTGCTGGATATACACTTAGGTAGAATACCTAGCTCAAAACTAGCTATAGCGCAATCAATATTAGGAACAATGGATGACTACACGCAAACGGCCTTCGAACATCGCGTCAACTTTGAGTCATGGAAACCAATTATCGACGAACAGTTAGAATACTATAAAGACCAAATACAAGTAATCGACGATCAAAAAGATTAACCAAAAAATCCTTTTTTGTGTGAAGACTTAAATTGTTTAAGTAGTTCTTGTTGCTTTTTGCTAAGCTTAGTTGGAGTTTTAACGGTGACTGTTACTATATGTGCGCCTCTACCTTTTGACTGAATATGCGGAACTCCATGGCCACTCAACTTAAAGTCTGTGCCACTTTGGGTTCCGGGTGGAATCTTCATGCGTACTACACCATCAACTGTTTCAACATCTATTTCTGTACCCAAAGCTGCGTCAACCATATCAACATATTCTTCACTTAGTACCAGGTCGCCTTCTCTGGTGAATTTTTTATGCGCCTTGACATGAATAGACACATATAAATCTCCTTTTGGCCCATTTGCTACAGCCTCACCATGACCGCTTAAGCGTATTGTAGCTCCGTCATCCACACCTGCTGGCACCTTGAGTTTGATTTTTTGGTTTTTACGCTCGACACCTGATCCTCGACATACTGTGCATATCTTTTCAGGGATCTTACCCGACCCTTTGCAAGAGTCACAAACTGCAGCCTGCTGGATATTACCAAGCACTGTTCGCATTACTCGCACTGTTTGACCTGCGCCATTACATGTTGGGCATGTCTTCATCTGATGCCCGGGCTCAACAGTGCTACCTTTGCAGTGCTCACAAGTATCATTCAAGTTTAAATCTAGGTCAATATTTGTTCCAAATATTGCCTGTTCAAATGACAAATCAAGCCTAGTCTGAACATCATTACCACGCGCCTTCTTGCGCTTCCCTCCATTGCCGCCACCACCAAAAAAGCTACCAAAAATATCACCCAAGCCTAAATCATCGAAATCTATATTGATATTCTGGCCTTGAAATCCTCCAAAACCACCACCGAAAGGGTTTCCGCCAGCAGATCCGTCGCTTGCCGCACTACTCCCGACACCAGCATGACCAAATTGATCATAACGTTGGCGTTTTTTGCTATCTTTCAAAACTTCATAAGCTTCATTGACCTCTTTAAATTTAGCTTCATCGCCACCTTTATCTGGGTGATATTGTATTGCTTTTTTCCGAAAAGCTTTCTTTAACTCGTCGTCACTAGCATTCTTGCCAACACCCAATACTTCGTAATAATCACGTTTGCTCATTGTTATTTATTCTAGCAACTTAGCGTCCTGAAGGCTATGTGATAACACGCCAACTTATAAACTACTTACTCAAATCTCCTCATTATATCTATTCTTCTATCTCGTCAACAACTATTCACGTTGTTCTAGCATCATTTCAAAAAGTATGTCGTCTAACTTTTCGGTAATTTCTTTAATATATCTGGGATTTACTGAATCTACGTGTTTTTCGTATCGTTTCTTCTTATCTTTTGGTAATGTTTGATATTCTTCTACCGAATCGAATTCTATTGGATCATATCCTACCTGTCTATGTTTATCAATCAGCCAATCCGATCTATAAGTTGACAGCGGATTACAAAGATACTCATCGCCATCAAATAGCAAATCTACATCATAAGAAACCCTACTATTAATTTCAGACATAATTACCTATCTTTTTTGTCATTGTCGACAACTTCGCCCTCAACTGGTTCATCTTTACCGGATTGTTTATCTTCTGACTCGGCATCTTTACTGTCTGATTCTTCCTTTTGAGCCTGCTCATACATCTTGGCTCCGATTGGCATCAACTTGTCAGATAGTTCCTTGCCAGCCTCTTCCAGTGCATCTTTTTCAGCTTTCTCATCACCTGCTACTTTTTTGGCTTTTTCAACCGCCTCTTCAAGTATTTTGGTGTCTTCTTCGCTTAGCTTATCTTTATTGTCCGATTTCATCTTCTCGGCCTGGTATATTGCGCTGTCAAGATGATTTCTTGCTTCTACCGCTTCACGCTTTTTCTTGTCTTCTTCTGCATGAGCTTCTGCCTCTTTTGCTGCTTTTTCAACATCTGCTTTATCAAGATTACCACTGTTCTGGATGGTGATTGATTGCTCTTTGCCGGATCCCTTATCTTTTGCTGTAACGTTCAAAATACCATTGGCATCAATATTAAAGGTTACTTCGATTTGCGGAACACCACGTGGCGCAGATGGAATGCCATCAAGAACAAATCGTCCTAAACTTTTGTTGTCGGCAACCATTTCACGCTCACCCTGAACAACATGGATCTCAACCTGTGGCTGATTGTCGGCTGCTGTACTGAAAACCTCACTCTTACTTGTAGGAATTGTTGTATTACGCTCGATTAGTTTTGTAGCAACACCTCCTAGCGTTTCAATACCTAGTGATAGTGGAGTAACATCAAGAAGCAACACATCCTTAACGTCACCCTGCAAAACTCCGCCCTGAATCGCAGCGCCCACTGCCACTACCTCATCGGGATTAACTCCTTGCATTGGGTCTTTCCCAAAAATACTTTTAACTTTTTCGACAACTGCTGGCATTCGCGTCATGCCACCAACCAAAATAATTTCATCGATATCTTTGGCGGTCAGCTTCGCATCTTTTAGGGCTTTCTCACATGGAACCGCAGTTTGGTCAATTAGCTCCTGAACTAAATCTATTAACTTTGCTCTAGTTAGCTTGTATTCAAAGTGTTTTGGACCCTCGGCATCAGCAGTCAAGAATGGCAAATTAATGTCTGTGACTTCTGTGGTAGATAGCTCCTTCTTGGCTTTTTCGGCTTCCTCTTTAAGTCGTTGCATGGCGGCCTTGTCGTTCTTTATATCAATACCGCTTTCTTTCTTGAATTCGTCAACAAAGTGATTGACAATCCTAAGGTCAAAATCTTCTCCGCCTAAGTGAGTATCTCCATTGGTTGATAACACCTCGAAGACACCATCACCTAAGTGCAGAATAGAGACATCGAAGGTTCCGCCACCAAGGTCAAAAACGACAACCTTTTCTTCTTTACCTTTCTTATCAATTCCATAAGCAAGCGCCGCAGCAGTTGGTTCGTTAATAATACGCTTCACTTCTAGGCCAGCAATCTTACCTGCGTCTTTTGTGGCTTGTCGTTGAGAATCATCAAAATATGCAGGAACAGTAATTACAGCTTCCGAAACTGGTTCACCCAAGAACGCTTCTGCATCAGCCTTAAGTTTACTCAGAATCATTCCGCTTACTTCTTCTGGACTGTACTCTTTATCGGCCAACTTAACTTTTACGCCAGATCCACTCTTTACGATATCATAAGGCATTAGTTCTATGTCTTTTTGAACTTCTTTATCGTTGAAATTACGGCCAATTAATCGCTTTACGCCAAAGATAGTGTTCTTTGGATTAATAACTCTCTGCCGGTTGGCAACCTGACCCACTAAGCGTTCACTATTTTTGTTAATAGCTACCACGCTTGGGGTAGTGCGATTCCCTTCAGAATTTGTAATAATTTCTGGCTTTCCAGCCTGCATTACAGCCATGGCTGAGTTTGTTGTTCCTAAGTCTATTCCTATTATCTTACCCATTTGATTATCCTTTCGTTAGCAATTTACCTATTAGAGTGCTAAAACAATTGTATCATACACAAATTGGCACTCGCAAGTCAAGAGTGCTAGTTTATTGTTTTTGAACTTTAACCATTGCGTGGCGCAAAACAGTATCTTCAAGCATATATCCAGACTGTAACTCTTCTATAATAATCTCTTTCTCGCCTACCCCATCTTCTGAACCAACTGCTTCATGCAGATTTGGATCAAACCGTTGACCAATTGTTGGTATTTTTGCCACACCTAAGTCTGTAAGCGTCTTTTCGAATTGCTTAACTATCCCACTAACACCTTTCACAAAGTCATTATTTTCAATATCTTTAGGGACATGCCCAAGAGCTCTTTCAAAATTATCGATAACCGGCAATAGCTCTTCGACAACCTGAATTTTCACCACCTTTTTAACACTTGATAATTGCTCATCGTGACGACGGCGCACGTTGATGATATCTGCACGTTCTCTTTGCAGTGCGTCAGTCAGATCTGCTACTTGTTGTTGCAATATTTGTAATTCATCATTGGTTGTTGGTGATGGTTTCTTAGCCATACATTGCCTCCTCTAGTGTTTTACCTGCGCGTCGAACTAATGTCATAACATCTCGATAGCTTTGCCTTGTTGGGCCAAGCACCCCAATATAGCTACGGTCTGAAAATGGACTTGTAAAACGACTAACTATTAGCGTGCATCCCGCACTTCGGCCAACTGGGTTTTCTTTACCAATATAAACACTAAGTGGTTCATTGGGAGCCGCTTCATATAGCCATGGCTCTAGATTATCCAACAACCTAGCTACCTCACGGACTTGACTACTATTGATAAATTCTGGTTGCCCAAACAAATTTGAAAGCCCACTCATGTATAATTGATCTCCTATTGTGGCTAACCCTAAATTGTGCGTTAATTCTACTAAGGTGTCTACAGTGTTACGGATAGCTTTTTCTGGTACACCTCCGTGTGCTCGCGCTGTCAAAGCCTTCTCGGCACGAGGCACAGAATTGGATACTTCTGAATTCTCTATGCTATTCACATAGAATCGATACCCCTTATCAGTAGGTATTCTACCAGCACTTGTATGCGGGTGTGTAATGTAACCATGTTTTTCTAGCTCTGCCATTTCTGCGCGAATTGTCGCAGACGAAACATCAAACACCTTCGCCAATAAACTCGAGCCTACTGGGCTCGCTACTTCAGCATACTGCTCAACAATGGCCTGCAAAATTCGTTGTTGTCTATCTGTCATGGTTATCTACTTATAGTATTAATTCTACCTTTTTAGCACTTAATGGTCAAGAGTGCTAATCTTTTACTTTATTCCTATCGGTTGTATAATCAATCCATGCAAGAAACTGAACTAGAAATCATTCGTACATGGTTATCAACAGGGTCAATTAATATATTCGGACGACCCTTCTCTGGCAAAGACACCCAGGCACGCACATTGTCAAACGTATTTAACGCCTCTATCATCGGCGGTGGAGATATTATTCGCGCGTCTGCTCACGAACAAATAAAATCATACGTTGCAACTGGCAAACTTGCACCACAAAAAGAATATCTTGCCATGGTTTTACCTTACTTAAAACGTACGGAATATACTGGCAAGCCTTTGATTTTTAGTTCTCTCGGTAGATGGCACGGAGAGGAGGAGCCAATCTGTAAATCTGCGACAGAAGCATCACACCCACTTAAAGCTGTAGTTCATTTAAACATCAGTGAAGAGGAAGTAATAGCAAGATGGAGAAATGCCATAAAATTAGGCGATAGAGGGAATCGTGATGATGATAATCAAGATTCTATAAATGTTCGACTGTCAGAATTTAAGACCAAAACCTTACCCGTAATTAACTATTACAAGAAACAGAATATTCTAATAGAAGTTGATGGATCTCAAGAAAAATCAAAGGTAACAAGTGATATTTTAAACAAACTATGGGAGTTTTCGGCAAAATAGGAGGTCAATATATGAAAAAAGTAGCTACAGATTTTAACCTGAAAGATCAAAACAGTGAGACAGTCAGTTTAAAAAGTTATTTAGGGAAATGGGTGGTGCTTTACTTTTATCCAAAAGATGACACCCCAGGCTGTACCACAGAGGCCTGTAATTTTCGAGATTCAAGAGATGATATAGCAAAACTAAGCAACACTGTTGTTATAGGTATTAGCAAGGACTCTGTTGCAAGTCATGCAAAATTCGCTAAGAAGTATGCGCTAAACTTCAAACTACTGAGTGACCCGGATCACAAAATTATTGAAAAATATAATTCCTGGGGGAAGAAGAAATTCATGGGAAGAGAGTTTACCGGAACGCTAAGAAACACCTTCTTAATAAATCCAGAAGGGCTTATTGTGAAAGAATATCTGGGAGTCAACCCCAAACAACATAGTTCAGAGATCATTCAAGATCTAAAGACCTTCCAAGAAGCTAGCTAGAGACAATTACTTCTTCCACAATGCCAGCAATTTTCCAAGATCGTCAATTTGAACTTTACCATCAGACACTCCGTTCACACCATTACAATCACCATCTTTGCCAATCACAACTGTTTTCTTCCAATTCGCCAATAGTCTTGCCAGATCTGACAAGTCAACCAGACCGCTATTATCAAAATCACACGGTTTTGATACAGGTGTAGTGCTTGGAACAGTTATACTAACGCTAGAGCTTCCTGTATTGCCGGCCGAATCCTTGGCTTCTACTGTTATGGTATGTACACCACTTCCAAGTGAAGATGTGTTTAGTGACAACTCGTAAGGTTGCGCGTTGAACACTTTTTTTGACACTCCATCAACGAATATTTCAGCATGTACAACCCCTACATTGTCAGACGCGCTAAAAGCAACAACAAACTGACCATTTTGTTGAGAATTATTTACCGGAGACGTTATGGAAATTGTTGGTTTAGTAGTATCTGCCGGGGGATTTGTGATAGATCCATAGCTTGCTGATGTCCATTTGCAGTAATGTTTTGAGGTTGATCCATCAGCACAGGTCACCGTTGGCGGGTCAACTACATACAAATTTTCAGAAGTAATTAAACCTTTGAGTAGATCATTACTGCTATCTTCAGGAGTAATGCCTAAATTTTTCCACTTCTGAGCATTTTCTGGATTAATACCGCCTACCATTTGAATATCTGGTCGCGCCCCGTTAGTATCAACTACTATCATTCCAAAATCTCGTAAGGCACGAGCAAAAATACGAGCCGTTTCTGCCCGACGTGGATTATTCTGAAAATTTGATCTAGAGCTAATCCAAGCATCAATCTCTGAATCAGTTATATCAATTGCAAACCGCATTCCTTCAGGTATCGTCTTATCCAGGGTATATATAGCCTGGAATTTTGAATCAACATGTTCGAGTCTTGATCTTGATCCGTGCTCAAATTTACTAGCCGGCGCTACGGCCGTACCGCAACTTACGCCCTCTGATGAAGTTCCTAATTGCTGATTATTGCAAATAGGACCAAAAGAAGTATTTGGAATAGAAAATCCGAGAGCATGCCTTATTTCTCCGGCAGCTACTTCGTCAGGAGTTACCAATGTTGAATAATAAGAGAGTCCTACGCCTCGTTCGCTAACATAGCCTTCATGTGTTCGATAATCAATAGGCCTACCATCGTGAGCACGACTTAACTGAATTGACGTTGCGCATACCCTGCCCGGCCATATTAGTGCATCAACAACACACCCCCCGGCTTCGTAGATCCAAATAGTATATATTTGCCCTTGTGTTTGTCCCGGACGATCATCCAAGATGATTATCTCATTATCACCGCCCTTACCCGTCTTCCAGCTAGAATTCCAAGGTATTTTACCTTCCGGATGATTACTTTCATAACCCTCTCTTGGGAAAGCTGGATCACTATTCCACTTTTCACCATCTATGTTTGAGGGGCTACCTATAGATGCTACTTTTTTTTCAGTATTTGCTTGGCTAGCCAAATATACTTCTCTGGTAAATAATCCACTTAATCCTTCTGGATCAAAAAGTGTAGGCTTAGGAAAGCCCGGATTGACACCTATATTACCATTATTAACGTCTGATGATGGACTTCCATCATTAGTGTGACCCCATTCCAAAAGCCTAGTGGCGTAATCTGCCGATCTTGGATGGCGTGGCAGGCCGCATACTGGTTGATTCCAAACCGCATTACCAAAAGGTACCTGATAATTATAGTTCTGAATCCGTGCACCACAACTTGTTGTAGCAACAGGATGCGCCGCCTCTCCATTAGTTAATACCCAAGCGCCCACCAGAGCTAATAGTGAAACAAACAACAAGATTATTGGTCTTTTTCTTCGAGACTTACTATTATGTATTTTATGTAACAATTGAGTCATTGTTATAGACTTGCGTTTTTTTCGTGCCATATTCTTTTCATAAGCAATTACTTATAGGCTATCAACTTATAATCAGATAAGCAACCTAGTTTCTTTTCAATAGCACCGTGAATGCCTCAGCCGGTATGTCAACTGAACCAAACCGTTTCATGCGTTCTTTACCACGCTTCTGTTTTTCGAGTAATTTTTTTCGCCGTGTCACATCACCACCATATAATTTTGCCGTAACATCTTTGCGATAAGAACTAACATCTTCACGCGCAATAAACTTACCGCCAATTCCTGCTTGTAGCGCAACCTTAAACTGCTGTCGTGGAATAACATCTTTTAATTTTTTAACGATTTCTCGCCCAAGGCTTTGTGCTTCAGATCGATGCACGATAACAGATAGCGCCTCGACTACGTCGCCCGCCACATAAAAGTCAACCTTAACCAAATCTTCAGCACGATATTCTGCTAGTTCATAGTTAAAAGTGCCGTATCCACTAGTCACGGTTTTAAGCTGATCATAAAAATCTGTTAATAAATTAGCTAACGGCGCTTCAAAATTTATAACGGTCAGGTCGTCGACATATGATATATTTTTTTGCAAACCTCGTTTGCTAGCAACTAGCTGTATAACAGCACCTACATACTTTTGTGGAACGACAACTTCACCCGAAATCCACGGCTCTTTTATTTCGGCAATATTAGTTACATCTGGTAGCTCAGATGCGGACCTTATCTCAACTTCTTCACCATTATTCAAAATAATTTGATAATCGGTCGATGGATTAGTAACAATCAATTCTAAGTCATACTCACGTTCTAGCCGTTCTTTGATGATGTCCATGTGAAGTAAGCCCAAAAATCCAATTCTCATCCCAAATCCTAAGACTGGTGAATTTTCTGGACTAAACTGAAGTGCAGAATCAGACAAAGACAACTTCTCGATCGCTTCTTTTAGAGTGGCGTAAAACTCGTTGCTAGTCGGGAAAAACCCAGCATATACAAATGGCTTAACATCTTTATATCCAGGTAGGGGTGATGCGTTTGGATTCTTAGCTATAGTGATAGTATCACCAACTTTTGCCTCTCTTGTACTTTTAAGGTTTGTCACTATGTAGCCGATCTCGCCTGTTTCAATTCGTGGCAATGATGACATGTCTGGCTTTAAGGCCCCTACTTCAAGGGCAATTCCCTGTGCTCCAGTAGCCATCATAACGATCTCGTCATTCTTTTTAACTTCTCCATCCACCAAACGAACATACAAAATAACCCCACGATAATCATCATAGTAGCTATCAAATATCAATGCCCTTGCTCGATCTTTGCTAGTTCCGGAAGGTGGAGGTATATCAGAAACAACTTTTTCTAATACGGCATCGACGCCTTGTCCAGTTTTTGCGGATATATGCAAGATCTCTTCTTTTTTGCATCCCAACAAGGATATTATTTCATCACTAACCTTATCGGGATTCGAAGCAGGCAAATCAATCTTATTAAGTACCGGTATTATCTTTAAGTCACTAGCGATAGCCAAATACACATTCGCCAAGGTCTGTGCTTGAATCCCCTGAGAAGCATCAACAACCAAAATGGCACCTTCACATGCTTGCAAACTTCGGGAAACTTCATAACTAAAGTCTACGTGCCCGGGAGTATCGATCAGGTTTAACTGATATCCTTTATACTCCATGCGTACAGGTTGCAGTTTGATTGTTATTCCCTTTTCTCGCTCAAGATCCATTCTATCTAGTAGTTGGGCTTTCATATCACGTTTTTTTACAGTATCGGTCAATTCTAAAAGCCTATCGGCTAAAGTCGACTTACCGTGATCAATATGCGCAATAATACAAAAGTTCCTAATTTTTTCCTGCATAATTGTATCTAGTATAACAGAGGTGCGAATAAACGACTAGTTGAGCTTAAACCCTTATTGGTTTTAGGATAATTTCTTTGGTTTTTGCTACTACGATTTTTGCTTGATCTAAACCAAAAATAAATGAGACAATCAAATGAGTGGTAAATGTAATTCCACCAACTATAAATAACTTACTACCTAATGCAACAATTCCTCTGTCTGAAAGATTAAGTGGAAATATAGAAATAGCGACAAAAGCAGAAAGAACACTAAATCCTGCTACTGATATCAACTTGAGTATATTAGACCAAAAATACATATTGAAAATTTTTCGATCACGAATCATCATAACTATCATTAAAATACCAACCTCGCTCAACGCCACAATCGACTGAGCTAATGCAAGACCAGCGACTCCATACGAGTCTGATTTAGCTAATGTAAAAGCCAAGTAGATATTAAGCCCGATAGCAAAAATCGATACATAAAGTGGAGTCAATGTATCTTTATATGCATAGAAGTATCTTGATAACATTGAATATATTATTCTACCAACAATTGCAGCAATTAAATACCCAAATATCAGTGCAACTTCAGGTGCCACATCACCAAAAATTACGCGAGCAAGATACCCACGAGTAAAATACCCGACAATTGCCACCGGAGTTACTAACCATAACATAGTAAGAAGCACTTTAACGAAATCTCGCCTAAATAAATCTGGCCTATTTTGTGAAAGTCTCTCTATAAGTCTTGGGAAAGCCGCCGTTGCAATTGAGTTACCAATTAACATTATTGGTACATTATGAAGTGTTGTGGCGTAGGTGTAATAGCTAACCGGACCAACACCCAGCGCTTGAGCTCTGTTGATTTCTACGACGCTGTTTACCTGATCTATTCCTTGGTCTAGTGATCTTGGGGGTATCTGCCTTAGCACGAACCTAAAGTCAGCACTCTTCCAGTTTATTTTAGGAGAGTATCTATACCCTAATCCTGTTAAGCCAAGTACAGAAACTAACATTTGCAATATTCCGCCCACTAGAGCACCAATACCTAAGCCAACTACACCGATATTATCTTTAAATAAAAAAACCGAAATGATTATCGATACATTATAAAAGAGAGAAGAGATTGCATAAAAGAAAAACCTCCCGTAGGTCTGTTGCAGAGAGGTGACTATGCCTCCGATTGCAAAAAACATTGGATTTAAGGCCAATAATCTCATGATTGTTACGGCTTGGTTAAAGTTTTCGGCAGGCAAATTAGGGGCAAGAGCATGCATTAGAGGTTCTGCAAAAGCAAAGATAATAACCGCCACCGCAAACATCGCAATAATCGTTACGTTAAGTAAACTGTTAGTAATATCTTGCACTGCTTTTTTATTGCCAGATGCGATTTTATCTGCCAATACTGGCATAAATGCCACCCCTAAAGCCCCCGCAGCAATCGTGAAATAAAAGAAATCTGGTATCACAAAGGCAGAAAAGAATGCGTCAGATGAACCTGGATTCACCACTGTAAAGTTGGTACTAATCAATCTATTACGTATAAATCCTAGTAGCTGACCAATCATTGCCACAACAACAAGTAATGTTGCTGCGCTACCAAGTGATATTTTCTTATTAGCGCGACTTAATATTCTATTCATTTGTATTAATTATAGCGATGTAAATCGCAGACGGCTAGTAAAAACCTTGTTTTAATACAGCGCAGCAGATGAAGGCATGTGTGAGCCTTTAAGAATTTCTTCAACTTCTTCTGCCTCAACAGTTTCTTTGAGTAATAATGCTTGTTTTAATTCTTCTAGTTTCTGCTTGTTAGCCTTGATGACTTCTCTAGCTCTGTGAGCAGCTTCTGTAATTAGGTGCTCTACTTCGTCATCAATAACTTTGGCGGTTTGGTCAGAGTATTCTCGCTCATGCACCAATTTATCAAGCATCATACCATCCTCAACATGAAAGACTTGATTGCGCAATTTACGCCCCATGCCTTGATTTATCACCATATCTCTGGCAAGCTCCGCGGCTTTTTGTAAATCGTTTCCAGCCCCAGTTGTTACCCGTTCGGTGCCATAAACAATCTCTTCGGCAATACGTCCACCCAATGCTCTTGCCAAAACATCTTTGTACTCGATAATACTATGGTAGCTCTTGTCCTCAGGGGGGATAAACCATGTTACACCGCCTGTTCCGCCACGAGGAATAATCGTAACCTTATGTACCATATCGCTATCTGGCAATACATGGCCAACAATAGCATGTCCGGCCTCGTGATAGGCAGTCATCTCTTTATCTTTCTCATTCATAATCTTACTCTTGCGCTCTGGCCCAATTGCAACCTTCTCAAAAGCAGACGTGACATCATTCTGAGTTATCTCTTTGCGATCATGACGTGCCGCAATTATTGCCGACTCGTTTGCGATATTCGATAAATCAGCCCCTGAAGATCCAGCAGTTTTAGCAGCCAAGGCATCTAAATCTACATTGTGAGCCAGTGGCTTTTTAGCAAAATGAACCTTTAAGATTGCCTCTCTGTCTTTTCTGTCAGGCAATCCAATATTTACCCTTCTATCAAAACGACCAGGACGTAATAATGCCGGGTCGAGCACATCTGCCCGGTTAGTTGCCGCCAAAATTATTACATTCTGACCCTGCTCAAATCCATCCATTTCAACTAAAATCTGGTTTAGTGTCTGTTCTCGCTCATCATGTCCACCACCCATACCACTGCCACGTTTTCGCCCAACAGCGTCAATTTCGTCAACAAAAATTATGCACGGTGCATTCTTTTTGGCCTTGGCAAACAAATCACGCACCCTTGATGCACCAACTCCCACAAACATTTCCACAAATTCAGAACCAGAAATACTAAAAAATGGCACGTTTGCTTCACCAGCTACTGCGCGAGCTAACATGGTTTTTCCTGTTCCTGGAGGCCCAACCAATAAAACACCTTTTGGAATCTTAGCGCCGACTGATTCGAACTTTTTGGGATACTTTAAAAATTCAACAACTTCTTCTAGATCTTCTTTTGCTTCTTCGGTCCCGGCAATATCCTTGAATATAACTTTGTCCTTTTCGTTACCGTACAACCTAGCCTTGCTTTTACCAAAGCTCATTGCCTGATTGCCTTGACCCTGCGCACTCCTTAGCATAAAGAACAAAACTGCCGTTATAATTAGTACCGGCAATATAGAGATACCCAAGTTTGCCCAAGTGCTACCACTATTTGATTCCTGTTTGACCTCAACCGTGGTCTTGCCTTGCTCTAGGCCTTGTTCATAAATACTAGACCCTGGCTCTTTGCGGGACTGTATTGTTGCAGAAGACTCACCCTTTTTTGTGACTTCTAGTTCATTACCGGTAATGGTTATGTGCTCTACTTCACCCTTGTTTGCTTGTTCAACAACCTCAGATAAGGGAACTTCTTTCAGTTTACTAGGTTGATTATAGGCAGCAAAAATTATTAAACCAAATAATACTATAAGTGCAATAAAGCCAACACTCTTAAACCCACGGTTGCGATTGTAATCTTTATTTCCGCCTTTACGTTTATATGCTTTTTTATCCATATACTTGCAACATTATACAGAGTTGTCTTAAATGTGGCTACTGTTAATCGTAATTATCTCTTCAAACCTAATAACCAATATTGTTCAATTCCCGTGTTAGGAACACCTACCGCACCAACCGTACCAGAACCTATACTTGTAGGTGCAAGCATAGCTATACCCACTGGATCCACTATTATACCGTTTTCAGTTTGGTCATCATCAAGCCCTCCTCCATCTTTAATTTGATACGTCAATTTAAGCGCTTGATTACCTGCTATTGTTTCATTTGATATCAAACTATTCGCAGATGATATATCAGCAACATTAAAGTATTGACCGGAAACTGGGTTATACTTACGAATAGATAATCCTGTGGAATCAATATTGTCCCATATATATTTAGTAATAGTTGCTGTATTGCCTCTGCTACAATTTAACGAAAAATCAGTCAGACCATAAGGATAATCATAGTCCTCGTCTTGATTAGACAAAGACCTAACATCGATACTAGCAACTGTGCCATTCTCTGAACACCCTTCAGTAATAAAAGTCGCATAAACTTCTGTGCTATATATTTTGTAAGTTGTTACTGTTGGTTGTTGGCTATCTAAAATACCGTCATTATTTGCATCGCCTCCATTCGGGCCTTGATCTTCCAGTGCATCTAAAGACCCGTCGGCATCAAAGTCTGTTTGAGAACCGATGTTGATGTTTTGAGAGAATTCGCTTGTAGAGCCAAAGCCAGATGGGGTGGTTGAATCGATTGCTGTGGTTGTGGCACTCAGGCTCTTACCTGCGTACTCATTCGGGACTGTAATAGTTGCTGTTTGAGAGTTGCCTGGGCTAGTGGTGACAGCGCCTAAGTATATTTCCCCTGGCCCGTGGCCAAATATGCTTCGTTCGTTGTTGGCAAAGAATTCAACCCGATAGCTGTTTGAAGGGCTGTCCTTTGCGTCGAGATCATAAGTTACAGTTAGCTGGTTGCCGATTTGTTGAGCCGATTTGAGAACGGGTGTATTGATATACCCGTTTGCTCCACTATCGGCGTCGCCAGTGTCGTTCATGTTCGGGCCACGATCAAAGAACTCGAAAGTTCCATCGAAAGTAGGAGTATTGCTTTCTTGTCTGAGTAGATCGATGCCCAAATTTGTTGTACCAAAGCCGGTGTAATTGAACACGCCTATTTTGCTGATGCTATTGCCCAAAATGGCAATATTGTTTTGAGAGAACACATAGTTATATTCCGAAATACTAACTGTTGAAACTCCTATAGCCACCCCACTAAGTCCAGCAAAAGTATTTCCTTCACCAGGGTCCGGACCACCGATCAGGGTATTCAGCCCTCCAGCTGCACCTACCCCATTGATTATACTAGGATTTACCTGGCCATTATATTCTGTACCGAAATAATTCCCTTGAATTACGGCATTCTGGCCTCCGGCGTTCATCTGTAGCATAGTAGAGCCGGATAGTACGTTGATAGCGCCTGGCTCGCTTCCACCAACTACCAAGCTTGTAGAGCCATAATTCTGGTTAATACCCAACGACTTGTCAAAAGTATTTGCGCTGGATGTATTGCCACCAACTTGTGTGCGCCCATCTTTTGCCAAACCAATGAAATTTCCTTTTACAGTGCAGTTATTCGCGTCTATTATGACAGTACCAACGTTCGCGCTTTTACTAAGGGAGGCTATGACATTACGGTCTTGGGCATTAGTGCCACCAAGCCGACAGCCTGAATACCCGGCACTGAACTCCAAAATTGATACATACGTCGACCCTTCGTTATCTACCTGAGTCATGCCATCGGCCCGTAGACCAGCATAGTTACCAGAAAACTCAGAATTATTTGCGTTAAATCTTATATACGATCCCTTAGGTGTTGAAGAAAATATAGCTAGACCTTTAATGATAGTATCATCTGCGTTGACCGTCATTCCGTGATTGGATATATTGTCAAAATCGATCTCTATCTTGATGGCGTTGTTTAAGGGATTTGGCGCAATTGCGGTATTTACTTGGGCGTCAGTTTGAGTGTAGCCATCAATTGTAACCTTTTCGTTCACATCCGGAAGAGCAGAAGCTAATTCTATAGTGTGGACATTAGATCCAGGGATATCAAACTCGATAATATCCATATCAGCCGGGTTGCCGTTGTTGTTTGCGTCCAGTATTGCTTGACGTAGTGATCCTGCACCAGAATCATTTGTATTTGACACAACAAAAGTTGCCGGTAAGGCAGATACTTTGCTTGACAGAATACAGAATACAGTAGTTGATATTAGAAAAACACTTGTAAACCTCATGAAATATTGCCCTTTTTAGATTACTTACATATTTAAGTATCAGTAAATGCTTATCCGCAACTTACTATCTAATACACTAGACCATCTGAAAGAGTTACAATATATTATCCCTCTCAATTAATCTATAGTGTTTATGGTAATGCATGATAGGGTTGTATGCAAGCACTTGTTGTGTTATATACTACAGAGCATCTTTCCGAATCGTGGACACTAGGCACAAACGATCTTTACAAAGATTAACACTTAATTCTTTGCTGATGTTTGTTTTCTTTCCAGGAGTAAGAGTTTTTGCGATAATAACAATCTTCTCTAGTAGTTTTGAATCAAAATCAATATTGTTGCGTCTTAGCCAGTACGCCATCAGCTCTTTTGAAAGATTATGTGGTAGCATTATCACCAAATGACGCTTTAAGCAATTATCTTTACCTACAAAAGAGCTCAGGATTGCGTCTACCTCTTTATTTATTTTCACAAACTTCTGTTGTACATCTAAAAGGTATTGTTTCTGACTTGCGGTTAGTTTTGGAATAATATTGTGTCTCACCCAATTGCGTAAATATCCATCGTCACTATTTGTAGAATCTTCTCGCCATTTTAGATTGTTAATTTTCGCATATTCTAAAATTCTTGTTTTTGGAATAGATAATAATGGTCTGATAATCTCGCTACTGCTCTGTAGTGAACTCATACCTTTTCTGCCGGTGCCTCGTAGCAGATTAATAATAACTGTTTCTAGTACGTCATCTTGGTGATGCGCTGTAATAATAGCCTGAGCGTTGTGCTTTTTCTTGACTGCTTGCAGATATGAATATCGAGCATTACGTGCTAATTCTTCACTGGCTTTTGCGCCCAAATTGCCTTCTGTAAACTCAAACTCCAAATTATATTTTTTTGCTAAATCTTCAACAAACT
>CAZTWB010000003.1:0-33073 GCA_964617035.1 uncultured Candidatus Saccharibacteria bacterium | reverse complement strand
GGATTACGTCACTTTCCATTACGCTACTGTGTTTTGGAGGCAAGTATTGAGGAATAACTAAAGATTTACTTTTCGGGTCTCTGCCAGATTTTAACCAAATTCTTAGCATTAGTATGAATGTAATTATCGGAGGCAGAAGCAGAAACACAATTATCAAAATTATAATGACAATAATTTTTGTCCAGTTTGTTGGCGGAGGGCTGAATGTATGTGGCTGAAAGCTCAGTACAAAACTTAGATTTTCATTACTATATAATGGTTGAGTTGTTTCAACTTGGAGTGTTTTTTGATTCGAGTTTGAAGTAAATTCACAGGCACTGTTAGTTGAGCCATAAATACCTGTAAAGCATCTTCGTTCGGGGTTTAATTGATTTACTATATCCTCATCAATGTTTATGGTCGCAGATACTGAATTCATTGGCTGACTCCACTGATCTCCATTAACATCCCAATACCATTCGTCATGATCGTCATAAAAAGTCATTACATTCTTTACTGTATATTTGATGATATATGTCTGAGTGCCATGAACATATTTATCGGCATCGCCAATTCTGAGTACAAGATTATCGTTATATGATGAAGAGCTATAATTCCAGGGTTCACCACTTGCATTTTTGATGCTCACAATATTTGTATCAACTGACTTACCTTTGTATTTTTTGGGAATAGCTCGTTCTATGCCATGATTCTGATCAAAACTAGGAAATTGTGCTTCGATGGTTTCGGTAATATCTAAGGTGCTCACATTATTGCTGTCTTTACTTAAATAATAATCAGCATGGAATTTATTAATACTAAAATCATTTACACTTGCGTGTGCTACGGATTGAGCGTAAGTAAATACCAGTATTGTTCCAAATAGGATAAAAAACAGTTTGCGCTTCACAGTATTAAGTATCTGTATTTGTTCCGAATAAATCAAGGTGTATAATGTATGGAATAATAGGAGAATAAAATGACTAGTAATGATCAACAAGTAAAAATTCCAGGGTATCTAAGAGTTAGTAAAATAATTGCTTATATTCTATATATCTGGGTATTAATTGGAGTGATATCATTAACACTAAGAGTATTTTTGCTAGTGTTTTCAGCCAACCCAAATACACCATTCGTGCAATTTGTCTACAAAACTTCTGCAGACTACCTGAACCCATTCAGAGGTATTTTCCCATCAAAACCAGTTAGCGAAACTGGTTATTTTGATGTGGCGGCAGTATTTGCGATTATTATTTACTTATTTATCATGTGGGGTTTTTCGGCACTGATTAGTTATGTTCAAAATAAAATTGATATTTCACGAGCAGAGCAAGAAAAGAAGATAATGCTAGCTTCTAGGCAATCAGCTAGGTCAGTAACCAATAAGACGGTTTAGATAAATGAAGAACAACAAAGCAGTCATCATATTATTAGCCTTAGCTCAGTTTGTTATGGTTCTAGATAGTACCGTAATGAATGTATCTATATCTGCTGTTGTTAAAGACTTGAATACCAGTATTTCTGCAATGCAAATGGCCATAACATTTTATACGTTAACTATGGCCTCTTTTATGCTTTTAGGAGGAAAACTAGGTGATGTCTTTGGGCGTAAAAAAGCTTTTTTAATAGGGTCTGTAGTATATGCTACTGGGTCATTCATCACAGCAATTAGCCCAAATATTGGTACTTTGATGTTTGGATGGTCTTTAGTTGAAGGCCTAGGTGCAATTATGGTTATTCCGGCCATTGCAGCCTTGGTGGCGGTTAATTACTCTGGTAAAGACAGAGCCGTTGCTTATGCAATAATTGGCGCTATTTCTGGCGCTGCCGCAGCCGCTGGCCCGTTGATTGGCGGATTTGTTACTACTTATCTATCTTGGCGGTATGTATTCTTAGCTGAAGTTGCAATTATGGCACTGGTCTTGATCTTTAGTAAATCTATCAAAGATACTAAATCAAAAAATAGTAGCTCAATAGACATTAGAAGTGTATTGTTGTCCTTTTTTGGTTTCTTTACATTGGTTTTTGGGATGCTTCAGAGTAAGTCTTGGGGTTGGGTTACTCCGAGAAGCGCACCAGTGTTAAACGGTAAGGAAATTACGCCATTGGGGATATCATTGGTTATCTATTTAATAATAGGTGGCATAATATTGCTACGATTGTTCTACTGGAGACAAGTAAAGCTAGCAAAAGAGGGCCGTGAGCCGCTTCTTGATGTATCGATGTTTACTATTAAACAGTTACGCGCTGGATTAGGTGTGTTGTCTGCTCAGTATTTTGTTATTGCAGGCGTATTCTTCTTGGTCCCAGTTTATTTACAAACTGTTCTTGGCTTCGATGCTTTAATGACAGGTATTAAAATCTTGCCATTATCTATCGCTGTTATCGCCTTTTCGGTAATCGGCACAAAATTAGCCACTAACAGAAGTATTAAAAGAATTGTGCGTCTTGGCCAATTGTTGTTAGTCATTGGTGCATTGGTTTTGGTGCAATCAGTATCTACTAGTTTGGATAGTTCTATCTTTTTAATAGGTATGTTTGTGCTTGGATCGGGATTGGGATTATTGGCGTCTCAGCTCGGCAATATAAACATGTCCTCAGCTCCAGAGAAGAAGTCAGCAGAAGTGGGTGGCTTACAAGGAGTAGCGCAGAATATTGGATCATCATTCGGTACAGCTTTGATTGGCTCAGTCTTAGTAGCTACCTTAACCACGGCATTCGTAACTAATATCCAGGCCTCATCATTACCTAGCAACGTAAAGACTTATGTCACACAAAATAGTACAACTGGAGTTCAAATTGTTACTCCAAATCAGGTTGAAGAATTCGCAGTTTCTAAGAATGTTCCAGAAAATGAAGCTACACAGATTGCTGAAACATATGCTAGTTCACAAGTCGATGCACTCAAACAAGCCTTCACTATAATTGCAATTATCGCTACGTTAACGTTGTTGTTTTCGAGAAACATACCTAAGAAGATAGCTTAGGTTTTCGTTTCCCATTCCAAACCAGTAAATATCCACAAAGTATAGAAATGCCGTTGATCGTGGTATGTATTATCCATGTTGCAATAAAGCTCTGAGTTTTAATGGTGATCATAGCAAAAATTGATCCAATTATCGTAGTCGACACAACATTAATTATAGTGGCAATGAGATTACTGGTTTGTTTGTTTGGAGTATTTTTGAGATGTAATGTATCATTGTTTTCAAGATTTTTCAGAGTAGGGAAAATATGCCACAATCCAAATAATATAGCGGAAACAAATATTGCAATAGAATTTGGGTGATTAACCAGCAATAAACCAAGTAGTACAGACCTAAATATAACTTCTTCAGAAAATGCCGTGCCAAATGGAACTCTGAATAATAACTCGTAAGCGAATGTTTTTCTATTATAGTTTTTGGACGGTACTTCATAGAAATGTTTACTAAACTTTGGATTAAGAGCCAATATACAGACTAACAGAATAATTGGAATACTTATTAACACACCAATGAGTAGGCTGTGGATCATGTATTGCTTATTTAGCCCTAGGAGTGTTATGTTTAAATTTCCAAGTGTGACCCCAAACAATATTGCCCCTAAAGCTAAAAATATGTTCACAAAGCTATACAATTTCTTCGGCACAAAGTGGGTGATTGCATAGCTATATATGAGAATAAATACTATATAACAAATCTCTAGAGTGTATTTCATACTTCAATTTTATTGAATGAAAATAAGTGTTTTCTATGCATTCGGATTGAGCTTTTGGGCGCGATCTTTCTCGTTTGTTCGCAGTGCTTTTTCAATTTTTGGAAGTTGTTCTTTAGATGGATTTAGGTCGTATGTAAAAGCAATAAATTCGGCCAAGTCAGCGCGGTAGTCATGACCGCTGGCTTCGAATTGCCCCGGTATGACGTTCATTGAATTTTTCATATCAAGTAAAGTTAATAAGAATGTACCAGGGCTGGTGTAATACTGACTTTTTGATATGGTTGGGGGTCTTTTTTCTGGGTCGGTAAGCCAATCGGGCTTTTTGTATAACAAGCTAGCCCCAAATAGGGCTACACCGTCGTTATGGTGTGTAATCATTACGTAGCGTAGTTTTTCTTTCGTTGATTTATCTAGCTTGTCGACCTCGCCAAAATTATCAAAGCTCCCTACAAGTTCAGGTTCAACGTCTGGGCGAGTTTTTTTATCTAAGACCTGTGATTTCCACTTACTACCATATGGCGTACCTATCCAAAGCGCTTTATCTATACCTGCATTGACTAATCCGTCGGTTCCTTGATCAATAAAACTGTCCTGGGAGGTCCATGCACCAAGACTTTCTCCGAAGATTACAAATTTTGGTCTCTTAGATTGAGGAATTTCTTGGAGTTTTTTCTGTATTTCTTTGATAAGCATTTTAAATTGCCATCTACCTTCCGGCACTCTGTCTAGTGACATCGGGGATGGTCGCTTAGAATACTGAATTGCAAGAGATGCCATATCACCTTTTGTCATGTACTCTGCTGATTCGACGGCAACATAGTTAACGTAACCAGTTCCAGTCGGTGATATGACCATAATAAGACTTCTTTCAAAAGCTCCTGTTCTTTCTAGTTCTTTTATGGCAAGTTTTACTCGAGCTTTCTCATCCTCGACTGTATCAATGCCGATGAATACTCTTATGGGTTCTTTGGCGTTTCTAACTTCCATAGTTGTATTGATGTCATCGACCTCAAGTGCGCTTGCTACATATCGACGACCTTGAACCGAAAGAGTCTTCCAATCAACAAGGCTATGTTTACTACCACTAACAAATTTACTTGAAGGTGGCGTTAGATAACCTGGCTCGATTTTAGTTGCTACCTCTTCAATATGACCATAAACTTTATGCATTAGAGCATATATACCTAGTCCTGTTCCAGCTATAGCCAGAGAATGGCTTGCAGACCACCAGAAATCTTCTGAGTCTGGAAAAAGCTTTTCCATTTGTTCAGTTATTGTGTTGGCAAATGACTTTTGGGTGTAATCTATAGCACCAAAAATACCCAAAATTCCTAGTCCCGTACCTAAAGCTTTTAGTGTATTCACATCGTCATTATTGTGTAGTTTTTTGCCGTTACTGGCCTTTGTGGCACTTCTTCTTTTATGATCTGTATAGATAGCAGTTAATACGCCACCTATTAGCCCTACTGGAATGCTATTTATAGTTTTGCGTTTCTTTGAAGTTGTATTTGGGGATTCTGTTATTGCCTGCAATACAGAAACTATAATGCTTGCAAGCGAAATTTTACTTATCCAGTCAGCGCTAGTTCTTGTGACTCCACGAAGGACTGACTCTTCAGGTTTTTGGGATAAATATTTGCTGAGAGCGTAAGAGCTTCCAAGGCTCAATAAATTAACTAGCATCGATACCTTTCTTTGTCTAACATGAGCTTGGTAGTCGTCTTGTTTGGATGATTTTGTTCCGGCGAGCTGTTCGGCTAAGTCCTCCAATACTTTAGATATTGTATTGGCAAGTTCGTAGTTTACTGCCATATTGATACCGGTAACTAAGCCTTGGTCTACTGTATTTCTAGGCATTAATGTTTCTTGGAATGTATTTGGAATTGTGGCAGAAGCAATTAAAAGAGCCGTTTGATGTGCCCGGTCATGTTTACGGTTGTGCTTGTACTTACTCACGGGCTATACTGCCACCTCTCCTTTGTTTGGTCTTTTCCAAAACTTTAGCTTTTCAAACCGACTTTTATTTGAATCAATTTGTTTAGTTTGGATAACGTTCTTAAACACCTCTAAATAAACTTGAATAGTTGTAACAATAACAATCATGATAACGGGGCCAAGAACGATACCCAAAAATCCAAAAAATGCCATCCCCGAAAAAACACTCAATAAGGTTAAGGCAGGATCAAGCCGTGCTTCAGATGGCACAAGTTTCGGTCTCATTAAGTTGTCTTCATTGCCCACGATAAACATGTGGCCAAGTATAAGCAGTAACCCTTGCCAGATATTTCCAGTTAATAACATAATTGCACCAATTGGAAAAACAATAACTCCTCCTCCTAGTGGAATGATTGAAAAGATAGTTAGAATAATCGTAAAGAAGAAAAACATTGAGTGGAATCCGGCAATATACAGCAACAATGCATCTGTTGTGCCTTGAACAAAAGCAATTACAAATTGACCTCTAACCATAGCCTTGGTCATAAGCTCAATACGTTTAGCGTATAATTTGCTAATATCCTTTCCTAGTGGATTCATCTGATGGAACGTAGAGATTAACTTATCTTGATTGATAAGCAATGACATGAATACATAGATGTATATAATGAATGTCGCTACAAACGAACCAATACTACCAACCAAACCGGCAAAACTAGACAGTAGAGAATCGATGGCGGTTTTTAGCCAAGAAGAAAATGAGTCGCGTATAGCAGACTCTGAGAGCTGATAACTAATGCCGAGATTCGATAAGAAATGGTTAAAAGAGTTAATAACTGACTGAAGTAATTCACCAAAGTTCGTGTTGAGTTGTGAATTTTTGATAGTCTCCGAAACTGATGCTACCTGAACGGCTGTTATAGCAATGACAAAAATTAGAGGAATGATAATAGCAAAAAAAGTAGCAATTAATGTAATACTTGCCGATTTATTCTTGCTATTTCCTTTTTTTTGAAGCCAACGGTATAAAGGGTTAAACAAAAATGCTACTATAGTAGCGGTAATAATTAGCATTACATAATGCTTAAGAAATACAGCGCCAAGAAAAACTGCCAGGGCAGTTGCTATACTTAACGCTTTTTTTTCGTAGCTAGTGACTTTTATCATAATACTAACTTTGCTAGCCTAAAACAGGTATAGTTTAAACTTGGTTCAGTAGTTGTTGCTTTTTAGCAGTAAACTCTTCATCGGTTAAAATTCCTTGAGCATGTAAATCACCAAGTTGTTTAAGTTGTTCCATGGGATCAGATGTTGTAGCGGGTGATGTTTGCGCCTGTTGCTCAACAGCTTGAGATTCTTGTTCGGCCTCAGCTTCATTGCTCCACTTAGTTGCTTGACGTCGTGATACACGATTTGAAACTGCTGTTGCGGTTCCTGCTACTACCGCAGTTCTTGCCATACCTCGTAATAATCCTGGCATATCTTACTCCTCTCCTTCTTGGTTATCTAACTCTTTTGATGCTTCAGGGTGGATACGTCCTTCGGCAACCAAGGTTCCGTTGGCGTTAATAAGCGCTTGTTTTAGTGGTTTAGCCCATAATTGCTCTATAACTAGCAGGCCTGCGGTAGTATTATTTTCAAGCAAATCTCCAGCTTCTTCAATATCATCTTGAGTTACTATTGATGGATCTTGTTTAATTGACTGACTAAAACTAACTATACTGCTATCACCAAGATTGACTGCATCAATTTCAGTAACGGTACCTTCATTATCTTTTGATATAACAGTTAATGCTAGTACATCAATTATGTCCTTTGATATCGCATCTTGTAGACTTGACAAAATACTTCCATCAAATTTGTTATCTTTAAAACTTACAATTATGTAATCTATTGGTCCGTGCATTGTTTCTCCTTTACTCCATGCATTATACAGGATAATCAAACAAAATAACAGCCCCAAGTGTAGCTGTTATTATGGTTTTAGGTACTTGTTATTCCTTCAATTCGCCACCATGCACGATTAGAGCATAGATAACTAATACATCCACAACCATGATAGCAATTGACCAAATAGGATATGTATTAACATAGGCTAAGTTTGCGATTAGGCTAATTCCAGCCAAAATTGTACCGACTACTCTAGCCCAAGTTGATCCGTGCATTACATAAAATCCAGCAATCAATACAACTATACCTAGTAATAAATGAATCCATCCCCAGGTTGTGAAGTTTAAGAATAGCAAATTTCGCTGGGTAACTACTAACCATTCGTTATTTAATAGTGCAGTTAAACCTGCTAGAGTTTGCATAAAACCCATGATAATCATCATGAATCCTGCAAAGAACACCCAACCTGTCCAGTTTGATACTTCTTTATTATTTTGTGGCATATGACTCCTCCTTATTTATTATGACATTGTTTATAGTCCTATTTAATTAAATTGTCAATAGTGCAATTAAGTGTGGTTAAAACATAAAGTTCACAAATGTGTGAATATTTGAACTACAAGAGTATACTAGGTCACATGAAAAACGATAATGTTGTTATAAATGTAAAAAATTTGGAAAAATCTTACAGCGATAACAAGGTTTTGAATAAAATCAGCTTTTCAGTAAAAAGCGGAACGATGCTAGCCTTATTAGGTCCTAATGGCGCTGGCAAAACAACGACAGTTAGAATACTGAGTACATTACTCGAGTTTGATGGTGGTAAAGTTAGTGTCGCAGGCTATGATGTTGCTTCTCAATCTGATGAGGTGCGTGCGAACATTGGGTTAACAGGACAATCTGCAAGTGTTGACGAACTCTTAACTGGACGTGAAAATTTAATCATGATGGGCAGGTTGTATCGTCTTACTAAAACTTCGGCTATTGCTAGGGCTGACGAATTGTTGCGTGAATTTGATTTGGTTAAGGCAGGAAGCCGTACAGTAAAGTCATACTCGGGGGGTATGCGACGTCGCCTAGACCTAGCCGTTAGTTTGATTGCTACACCCCCAATTATCTTCTTAGATGAGCCAACTACCGGACTAGATCCAAGATCTCGAATGGCCATGTGGGACATCATCAGAAGTTTAATGAAAAAAGGTACCACAATTTTATTGACCACCCAGTATCTAGAGGAAGCAGATCAGTTAGCGGATAATATTATAATGATAAATAACGGGAAGATTATCGCTGAGGGCACCCCAGCTGAACTTAAGCGTAAGTTAGGAAAAGATAGACTTGATTTGAAGCTAAAGAATCTAAAACAAGTTAAAGACGCAAAGAATATATTAGGCAATAAAATTGTATCTGCAGATTATGAATCTGGGCAGATAAGTTTAGAAATTAATGATGTCAACAAAGATGTTGGGTTTGTTCTTGATAAATTGGCAAAAGAAAATATCCGCCTAAGCCTCATGGAAGTCCATAAACCAACTTTAGACGATGTCTTTTTGTCCCTGACAGACAAAGATAATACAAAAGTAAAGGCTAAGGCACCGAAAGGAATAAAAAAATGAGTGTTGAGTTGGAATTTGATACCCGATCAAAACATCTATTGGCATTCAGTGATTCTTTGGTGATGATTAAGCGTAGCGCCAGGCATATTATTAGAAACCGCGATCAGCTTCTTGGGACGTTTTTTCAACCGATTATGTTTTTAGTATTATTTGCTGCGGTGTTTGGTGGCGCCATTAAGGGATCTTTACCTCCTGGAGTTAACTACCTAAACTTTCTGATGGCTGGAATTATTGTGCAAACAGTGGCATTTGGTTCGACAACTACAGCACTGGGAATTTGCAATGACTTGCAACGCGGAATAGTTGATAGATTTAGATCATTGCCTATGAACAATCGTGCAGTCCTTAATGGCCATGTAATTTCAGATTTGTTTAGAAATGCAATTTCTACAACCGTAATGCTGGTTACGGGTCTGATGATTGGTTTTAGAAGTAGTGCTAGTCTTTCAAATTGGTTGCAGATTATTGGTATACTGGTGCTGTTTACTCTTGCTTTCTCTTGGTTGATGGCTATTTTGGGAGTTGTTGCTGATAGTGTTGAGGGAGTACAGTGGCTAACTTTTGTAATAATATTTCCCCTAACTTTCGCTAGTAGTGCTTTCGTTCCCACCACTGGAATGCCAAAATATTTGAAGATGTTTGCCGAAAATCAACCGATAACTCAAGTAGTTAATGCAATTCGTTCTCTAATGCTTAATGTGCCTGTTGGTGATTATGTTTGGAAATCTACATTATGGAGTCTTGTAATTTTGGCTGTTAGTATGCCAATCGCTACATATTTATTCCGAAATAAGACATCAAAATAATAAAGATATATTTAACTTAGGCTGTATTGTTAACTACTTCGTTTGAGACCGGATGGCTGTTTATAAACTATACTAATTACGATAGATCCAAATAGTAGGATTGCAAGAATAACTAAGCTAAGTGCCACTGGTGTGTGAATTCCGAACCATGGAATACCAAATGGTAAACTTTCTGGCGCAACTATCATTTTTAGTGAGATCCAACCTAATATTCCCGCCAGCCCAAATTCTAAAGCCCAGAATTTATCGGCTATAGATTGATAAACAAAAAATAGAGCCCTGAGACCTAAAAGTGCAAAGATGTTTGAGCTATAGGCGATGAATCTATTGGGGGATACAGCAAGAACTGCTGGGACAGAATCCACTGCAAATATAATGTCTGATACTTCAATAAGGATAATGACACCCGCCATTAAAGTCAGTACTCTCTTTCCATTAATTTTTGTTATTAGTTTGTGTCCGTCTAATTCTGAATGTATCGGCAAATGTTTTGTTAAGAATTTCCATATCTTTTCTTCTTCTGCTAATTCTTCTTTATGGTCAGCTTTTCTGGCATCTTTATAAGCGTTAACAGAGGCTTTTAGTAGTATCAGCCCAAAGAATATACTAATCCAAGAGAACGTAGATAAAAGCTCGTAACCCAGTAATATGAATATCAGCCTAAAAACGATTGCCCCGGCGATGCCATAATTCAGCATGCGCCTTTCTAGTGAGGGTGGAATATTGAAGTTTACAAAAATTAGCCCAATAACAAAAAGGTTGTCTAGGCTCAACGCCTTCTCAATAGCCCACCCTGCAATATACTCCCCGCTTGCTTGGGGTGAAATATAAATATATACCGGAATAGCAAAGAGTAGTGCTGTAACAATATAACCGATTGACCAGATAGTTGCTTCTTTAGTGGTAATAGTATGGTCGTGTTTAACGTGCAACCACTCGATAACAGCATAAATAAACAATACAAACACTAAAATAGCGTACATAAACCACGGCACATAGTAGTTCTGGGCAATTTTTTGTGTTGAGTTTGCGATTAGCTCAATCATTGGCATATACAATTATAGCCAAAACTAACATTTCACCCAAAATGAATAGATAAGTATCAGATTGTTAACTAGATAGACTTTGATTCTTCGCGAGCAAGAGCCTTCTCCGCTTGTAGATCGTCTGCTTTATCTTTAGCGGTTATGGTCTTATCTGGAATAATATAAGCAACTATTAACATTAATAACCATGAAACTACCAATGATGCTAACAAAAAAAGAATAAAGCTATAGCCTCTTTTCTTTGCAACATACGCCGGCCAGATTGCAAGCAAAGCCCAAATAACTAAGCCTAATATTAAAAATGCTACTTCCATAGTCAAACATCCTTTCTTAGTGTCTTGATAATATTCATTATATCATGAGCAGAATATGCGAGACCGTTGTTTGTTTTGTTATATGAAATCTAAAGAACATTGCATATTAAATTTTACAAAAATAATGTAATGCTGTGATAAAATTAAGTTATGAGCTTTTTTGGGTATTCTAAATCACACGAAGAATATTTTGTTAAAAATGGTCAAAAGGTTGTTTATGGATACAAACGATATATCGTGACTTCTACAGATAACGATCAATGGGTGTACTTTTTAAAGAAGGGGTTAGTTCGAGTCTCGTATACTTTACTTGACGGCAAAGAGCGATTAATTGGATATTTTGTTCCTGGTGTAACGTTTGCAAAAAGTGGAACATTTTTTGATTCGCCTGACGGCACCTTAGAATATACAACTGGCGAAGAATCTGTTTTATATAGACTGCCTCGAGATAAATTTTTAAGTGAGCTCAAGAATAATGAAGAACTATCCAGTGACTATATGAACATGGTATTGAGAAATCAGATATTTCTAATTGATCGTGTTGTTTATCAAGGTGAAAACGGAATTCATCGTAAGTTACTTAGATGGCTATTATTCATGGCAAAATACTATGGAAATATAAACAATGGCAGCGCTGAGATTATCTTTTTTCTTAGTCAAGAGGAAATCGCTAACTTCCTGCACGTTACCAGGGTTAGTGTTAACAACACACTGAGCTTCTATACGAAAAAAGGCGTAATTACTACAAAAGATAGAAAGATATATATACCAAACCTAGATAGAATTAAAGAATTACTAGAATAACGCTAGTTTAACTCATCAAATTTTTGCTTCATTGTAGGGTTGTTTCGAGTTAGCTTTTTTACGGTTAAATCATCCGCTTTATTGTTGGCAATACGATAATGATCTTCTGACTTAAGCAAATTTTCTTTAGTTTTCTGAAGTTGCGCTATTGATTTATCTATACTTGCAACCGCATCCATAAATCGTTCAGATGCCAATCGGTAACTTTTTCCAAAAGAATCACGAAAATCGTTTAGTTGTGTTTCGAAGTTAGTAACATCGATATTTTGAGCACGAACTAAGGCAAGCTCTGATTTGTACTTCATAGAATTAAGTGATGCATTACGCAAAATAGTAATGATTGGTATAAAAAACTGCGGACGTATTACATACATTTTTTGATATTTGTGCGACATATCAACGATGCCTGAATTATAATAATCACTATCAGCTTCCAGTAGGCTTACCAAAATAGCATACTCGCATTTTTTCATCTCACGGTCACTGTTTAGTTTTTTCAGGAAATCCTCATTCTTATGCTTTGTTGTTGTTGCATCATTCTCATTTTTCATTTCGAACATAATTGAAAGAATTTCATTGCCTTGTTCTTCGTTTTCTCGATAAATGTAATCGCCTTTTGTGCCACCACTACTATCATTATCTTTTTCGAAATAGGCATTCTGAAAACCAGTTGCTCTTAGCTTGTTGAACTCATTTTCGCAGTGTTGTTCTAAGGATTCGCCGATCATCTTAGTGGATTGTTTTAGCTTGAAATCTTTGTAATAATCAATTAACTCATCTTTTGACTTGAGTTCTGATAGGTACTTTTCTTTAAGATTTGACTCTTTGAGCTGGGATTGACTCTGCTGGTTTGCTAGTTGAAGCTTGAGCTCATCTCTTTCCTTCTCTATTGTTCTAATTGCTTCAAGGGTGGCGAGCTTCTTGGCAGATTCGTTATGCGAGATAGTGTTCTGTAATTCTAGCTTAAGCCTTGAAATTTCTTGATCTTTTAGTGATAATTCTGAAGAAGATTTTTCTTTTACTTCTTTTTCTATCAACTCAATCTCCAGCTTCTTTTGTTGATTTAAGCTAGCAGTAACTTTATTTACCTCCGAATCAAATACATCTTTCTTGATTGAATTAACTACGTTAGATATGGTCGATTTATCAATATCATTTTCGTGTAGAGATTTTAAATCAATTACATCACCTTTGTTTGCGTTTTCTTGCAAAACAAGTGTATTTTCATCTTGAATACTGACTCTTACCTTTTTCATGCTCACTATTTTATATCTAATGTATTTACGCGTCCAATTATTGATACAAATATTAAGATATGATACAATCATCATATGACAACATCTTCATACAACTTTTTTACTGTGCTTGGAAACAAACGGCGCATTGATATATTGAAGCAGTTAGCAAAATGTGGGCCAATGACTGTTGGTGAATTGACGCGTCAGCTAAACTTAGAGCAATCTGCTGTTTCGCACTGTTTGCAGACTTTGTTAAATTATCATTTTGTGAATGTGCAAAATTCTGGAAGATCTCGCGTGTATACTATTAATTCGTCTGCAGTCGAGCCAATTTTAGAACTGATGCAAGATCATGAAGATGTTCATTGTAAGAAGTGTGGTCATTAGTAACAATATAAAGAAGGAGGAAGTGTGATTAATAACGTTAAACTGATAAATAAAGAATATATAGCAAACGAAACTATTAAGTTTGTGTTTGCGAAGCCAGATGGATTTTACTTCCGGGCAGGACAGTTTGGAGATCTGACACTAATTAACCCACCAGAAACAGACGAAGAAGGAAGCACGCGTGCTTTCTCGATTGCTTCTGCACCATATGAAGATAACTTAATGTTTGCAACTAGATTACGTGACAGTGCATTTAAGCGAGTGCTTAAAGATTTACCTTTAGGCTCGGAAGTTAAGCTTGATGCGCCGTATGGGGACTATACTTTACATAAGACAGCATCAACTCCAGCAGTTTTTATTATCGGTGGTATTGGGGTAACACCCGTACGTAGCATGATTGCCCAAGCTACGCACCAAAAGACCTCACATAAAATCACTTTAATACATGCAAACAAGACTCCAGATGACGCGCCATTTACATCGGATTTTATTCAATTTGCCAAAGATAATCCAAATTTTAGATTTATTCCGGTATTTAGTAATAGTGATGATTCACAAATTACTGGCGCTGAGTATGGACACGTCAATAGTGATATGCTTAAAAAATACGTCGATGATATTCAAGAGGCAATTTACTATCTTTCTGGGCCAGAAGGCATGGTTAAAGCCATGAGACAAATGCTTGTTGAATTGGAAGTTAACGAAGACAATATCAAAACAGAGGAATTTGCCGGATATTAAATGTTCTTTTCTTGCATGTATTTGATTGGCGTTATGGAGTATAATAAGCAATCATAAGAAGGAGAATTTTGAATGTCTAAGTCGCTAATAATCGGAATAGTTGCAGGAATAATTGCAGTCGGTGGAGGTTTAACGTATTTTGTGCTCAATAAATCTAATCCAACTACACAACAGAGTTCTGATGTGCAAGCAACTCAACCACAAGCAGAACCTCAGACACAAGAAAACTTAAAAACTAATGGAAATCTATCTACACTTACAAATTCAGGAAAGCCTCAAAAGTGCTCATTTACGTACTCAAGCGAAAATGGTTCTGGATCTGGCACTATGTACTCGGACGGAAAAGGTCGTGGATTGATGCAAATGTCGGTGCAAGCCAATAGTGGACAGCCAGTAAATAGTAACATACTTATGCTCAGTGATAGGGTCTATTCTTGGTCGACTACCGATGGAAAAACTTTCGGTATTGTCTTTGACAGAGCGTCTTTAGAGTCGCATACGGATAACATGAACTCTACTCAACATCAAGTCGGAGAAGAGCTATCCAAGTCGTATGATATTGATTGCACTTCATGGTCTGTTGACGAAACGCTACTTGTAGTCCCAACAAATATTACCTTTACAGCTTTACCAGCAAGTACAAACTAACTGCCAAATATTGTTAGAAATAATAAATATTCTTGCAAATTTAAAGCAATAGATAATCTATTATTTTGGCGGAATGTTTCGATAGTCAAGATACATTAGCCCTATTCTGCCTAAACTTAGGTTCTGTTTATCGGACGTGATGCTTAAAGCCTTTTCTCTTCTTTCTTGGGCTGGTAGTTTTATTCTCTCTGATAATTTCGACAATTCACGTAGTGTATATTTTTCATTGTTTTCCGTTTGATGTAGGGCAATAATGTATTTCTCCAAGGGTGTTATTAGGGGTGATTTTAGTCTTGCGGGTTTTATCTGATTTTCTTCATCAGTGATATGTGTTGCCATAATGCGTCTAAGTATTGCTATTTTTTTTGAATTGTATCCAAGAATCATAGGGAAATCTTCGATTAAATCTTGTGCAGAGTATTCCCATTTTAATAATCTAGCTGTTCTGTCTAGGATTCTAAATTTTGAATTAACTGATTCAGTAGCTAGTCCTAATACCATGGGCGATGAGTTGATAACCCGAGTTGCATTTATTCCTAAATTAATTAGATTGTAATACTTTAATCTAACTGATTCTTGGGCGTATCCTAGTGTTGTAGGGAATTTATTAATTGCCTTAATGGCATCGATTCCAAGATCATTAAGATTATCAATCTTGGCTCTGATAGATTCTGTTGCAAGTGCTAGAATTGTAGGTGTGTAATTTACGATCTTCGTCCCATCTAGCCCAAACTCCTTTAGGTTAGAAATCTTTGTTTTAATAGATTCTGTCGTCAGTCCCAGTACCATGGGCGCCATATTAATGACCTTAATATTATCTAGTCCAATTTCTCTGAGATTTTCAATCTTGGTTCTGATAGATTCTGGCGCATAGCCAAGCACCGCAGGGAATGAGTTTACCGTTTTAACGACATCGATTCCAAGATCATTAAGATTATCAATCTTGGTTCTGATAGATTCTGGCGCATAGCCAAGCACCGCAGGGCATGAGTTGATTACTTTAGTTGCGTTGAGTCCTAGGGCGTTTAAATTTTCTACTTTAACATTTATGGATTCTGTCGCCAACCCAAGGGAATTTGGGAATGAGTTTACTGTTTTAACGGCATCGATTCCAAGATTATTAAGAGTATCAATCTTGGCTTCAATATATTCGGGAGCAAGACTCAGGGTTACGGGAGATGAATTTATAGCTTTACATGCATCTATTCCTAAGTTTCTCAAGTTATTAATCTTAATTTCAACTGATTCAGGAGCTAATCCAATGATAAACGGTGATGTTTGTATAATTTTACTACCATTAATATTATGGCTTTCTAGAACCCTTTGAGTCGATATAAACGTATCAAGTGGAATTAATGTAGGATTTGACTTTTTGAATATGTCCAATACCTCATCTCCTATTCCGATAAAATCAAAAAACTTATAGCGAGCTAATATAATTGACTGGTATAGTTCTTCATTTCCTGGATTCCCTAATTTTTGGCTCCCTTCTAAAATGTAACTGTTTATTTCTTCAATAAAATCTCCATTATTTAGGCAATTATCGTCCACACCAAAAGAACTCAACCAATTATGGTCTTCTTGTGTTATATGAGCATTAATTCGATCTGAGTAAACGGGTGTATATTTTTCAATAGCTTCATCATACATATAGTTATTATATAATAAGACGATACATATTACAATGAACCGCAAAATAAGTATAGGCTGAAATCAGACATTGGAATTATTGCATTATACCGAAAGTGATATTATAATAGCGCAAAACAAGTTGGATATATTTTGTTTAGTTAATTCCAAACGATAGAAACAGAGAGGTGATATTTGGTGAGTAGTAATCATCCTGTATTTTTTGATGAGTCAGGTAAAAGACAAAAAATTGTAGATTTTGTTTTGCTTGTTTTAATATTTCTGGTAGCTATAGGTGTTATCTATACCGGATATTATCTTCGTAAAATTAATGCAATCGAATCTGAAGCTCAAGTTACACAAAATCATCCCCAGAATAATACAGTTACTGTATTGTATTCAGAAAGTAATGACAATGCATACTCTGTATTAGGAGATAAGGTTCAGAAAATAGACAACATACTACTGCCACGTTATCGTTATGGTGAGCAAGGAATAACTACCCCACTTCCTTACTCGCGACTTGAGACGTCCTTGCGGTCACAGTCTTCAAACATTAATACAGATTACGATACATATTATATTTTAAGTAGTCGTGATTATGTCATACAACCATCCGAACGAGTAATGTTAAATTCCACAAAAGGTCTTATATACAAAGTCATTGACGAAAATACTATAAATGACATAACTTCAAATGTAGCTAATGCGGATGTTTCAGGTCTGTATGTAGAGGTAGATATCTCGCAATTAAATAACCAGGAAACTATCAAACAATTTGATACATGGCTTACAAAATTTAAGACATCATTAAATTCTCAAGGATTACATTTGGGGCTAATAGTAGACCCTGCTAGTATTACTGACAGTAATAAATCTTCACTTAACCAGGCAGAAATGGTTTATTTTGGTCAATCAAGCGGAACGGTTGATGCTCAAATAGAAGGGCTAACCAAGATAAAAGAAGCTGGGTATCAAAATATAAAAGTCGAGTTACCCACGGCATCTATTAAAACCGATAGAAGACCATTGTCGAGATCTACGATAAATGTTGAGTATAATTCAGTAGCTCCGCTGTTGGTTGGTAAACAGTTTAATGATCGCACCCATAGAGAACTGTTAATCAATGAGGAAGCCTATACTTATGGTGTTTATGATGCAATCAGTGCGTATAATTATATGCAAATAGTTACTCGAATATTTGGCGCAGAGATGCGTGATAATTTTGCAATTGCAGATCCTGGGTTCGAAGAGTATACACTTTGGGATATTTTAGAATGTGGACTAGAAAAAGACAGAGTTATAGAGTTGTTGAGTAGCGGTATGGTGACTGGACTTGCTATTTCTAGAGAAGGATATGGACAAATCTATAGTATTGAAAATTCTGGAAAGCCAGGCACTAGGAATATAATTTATGATAGTAAAGGCACCATAACTGGATCAAAAGTAGAAGAGAACAACTCAGATAGTCAGGTAGCTCAACATGGCGTACAAGAAAAAAAATAGCATTAACTTTTGATGATGGCCCAGATCCTGTATATACCCCTAAAGTACTAGACATTCTCGAGTCGTATGGAGTAAAGGGTACCTTTTTTGTTATAGGGCAGAATGTAGCTAAATACCCGGAGACTGCTAGGATGATAGTCTCACGTGGTCATGAAATTGAGAATCATACTTATGATCATCCAGTCTTTAGTTTACTAACAGATGACGCGAACTATAGCCAAATAAAAGCCACAAATGATATTATTGAGACAGTAACCGGCGTAACCCCAAAATTCTTTCGAAAACCATACAGTGACAGTAGTGATGTTACCAACGGTTCAGATATACGATATCTGCAGACTCTGCAAAAACTTGGCTTACGTGCTAGTGAATACGATGTTGATTCGAAAGACTGGCATTTAAATAGCAGTGAACAGATAGTCAATAGAGTCAAGCAACAACTATCAGAGAGAAATGGAGATTATAGTCAATTACTTCTTCATGACACACATCATAATACAGAGTTAACTATATCGGCATTGCCCGGAATTATAGAGTATTTACAGAGTCAAGATGTTCAGTTAGTGACCGTGAATGAACTAGCATACCAACATGATGATAACTATGGTCAAAATCTTGTAACGACTTCTACGTATAAGGCTATGAGAATACAACACGGAGCATTAACATTATTTACTTGGATAAGTGAAATATTTATTGCATTATCACTTGTTAGATATGCTTGGATGATTGTAGGATCAATCTTCTACACTATAAAACGTCGACTGCTCAAGTACTTCATTAAGCACATAAATTTAAAAACTGGTACATTACCGAGGCTAACTATTATAATTGCATGCTATAACGAAGAGAAAGTTATAGGCAGAACCATCGAAGCTCTTCAAGCGAGTTATTATCGAAATTTCAGGTTAATTTTAGTTAACGACGGTTCGAAAGATAAAACAGCAAAAATTATTCAAAATTATGCTGATCATGATAAACGAATTAGTTTGGTTAACGTGCCTAATGGCGGTAAGGCTAAGGCGCTTGAAAGTGGGATGAGTAAAACAAAAAGTCAATGGCTGGTATTTTGTGATGCCGATACAATATTTGCTCCGGATTCATTACGACAATTTGCTTTGATTGCAGCTCTTGACTATCGGCTAGGTGCCATAGCCGCAAAGATAGTTGTCGGTAATGATAATAATCTTTTAACACGTGCACAATTAATAGAATATGATATAGCATATAAGTTCGTTAAAGCATCACAAGATATTACCAATATGATTACTGTAGTGCCAGGCGCGGCAGGGCTATGGAAACATAGTGCCTTAACGAAAGCTGGAGGATTTAGGGCTGATACTTTAGCCGAGGATACAGACACGACTATGCGCGTCATCGCAGGAGGTAATCGTGTTGGATATAGGTCAAATATCGAGGCATATACTGAAGCTCCAGAGAAATTGACCATGCTTTACAAACAACGTACGAGGTGGCAACTAGGAAATATGCAAGCAATATTTAAACATCGTAAGGGCGTATTTAACCCTAAGTACGGCACGCTAGGCGTGATGGGTCTTCCTTTGTTCTATATTGAATTAATTTCAGCAATAACATATCCAGTAATCCTTGCCATTACTGCTGTTTTGTTGTGGAGTGAAGGGTTGTTTAGTATTCAGAAAATGAGCTCTATTTTTGACGACCCCGCCAAAAATACTATTATTATCTTAGGATTACTTATGTTAGCCATTGAGTTGTGTATGACGTTATTTGTTATTGTTACCTCAAAGAAGTCTATTAAATCTAAAGTAAAGTTGATATTAACAGTGCCCTATTATGTGGTCATATATAAAATGTATCTTAGCATTTTTACTATCGTATCATTGTTGAGGGCTTTAAGGGGCAAAATGTATGGTTGGGGTCATTTACAAAGAACGGCTAGTGTTCACATAAAATAGTGCGATAGATATATTTTGTTGCGTATATGCTTTGATGTTAAATTATCAAAGTGTACATACGTAAAATTATCTTACACAATACAATTCACGTAAGATTGTTCGTCCTTGTGATTATTTTTGGACTAGTGTTTAGTGTAGTAACTAGCCCCAATGTAAGTTCACTTAGTTTATCTTCTGGTACTTCGATATCGGTTGGTGCAACCTATTATGGTGGTGAGTATAATGGGCAGTGGATTATTGATAACGTAAATCAATGTAGTCGTATAGCCAACGGTGAATTTACGGCATCATCACTAGGTGCAGTTGTTGATACTATATGCGATGACGACAATGGATTGGGTTATCAAAATGATGTACCACTCCATAATACGGTTAGCTTTGCTGAGTTGAGTAATAACCCTAGTAGTCACGATTTCTCTGCTTTAGGTGGTCTATCAGCCGGAACACGTGTAGAGATCGAATATAATGGGAGGTGTGTTGTAGCCGAAAAAAGAGACGTAGGTCTGGGCGGAAGCGCAGTCAACGGGCATTTGAGAGCGATAGATTTATGGTGGCAAACCGCCAGGAGCCTAGGTTTTACTAATGGTTTTGATGTTGTTAATGTTCGCTTAGCAGGATCAAGTCCGTTAACGCCCCTAGGGCAATCCGTTAAGTGCTTTACTCCTCCATCAAGTCAACGTCAAGTAGTAGTTGATGAGCATACTTCACAAGAACAACCAAAAAATGGACAGACATCTTCGCGTAGCAACACAAAAAAACAAGCTAAAGATGGAGCTTCTGGTAATTTGCGATCAACTGCAGATACTACCGGCAAGGTCTCGTCAGAAGCATCAAATACTGGCACACCGAATGATGTGCTATCAACTGACACATCTGTGTTTGAGGATAGTAGTGCGAAAGATAGGTTGCATTGCTACAGATTAATAGCATTAATCGCAATAATAGTTCTGACTATTTGTGTTTTATGGTGGTACAGATTGAAGCGAATCAAGCCTAAAAAGACATCGAAAGCGAAAGGCGTGAAAGGGCTTCGCCGAAAGAAGCATAAAAACAAGAAGATAAAGTAGCGACAATATACTAAATATCTATTAATTCAAATTACTCAAGTCCATTAATACACACCAAAAAGAAAAGAATAATAAGTCTAGAGTATATTACTAAATATTTCTCATAGTTGTTGTTAATCGTGTATAGAATTCATTATACTGTTGACATGCGTTTACCATTACTATGGCGTTTGTTAGCTATCTTGTCTCTATTAACCTTGGGGTTAATAGTCATGGTGTCTATAAACTTCATAATAACCAATCCTTTAACTATCCCACTAGTATTGGCACTCAGTTTTTCAAGTTTATGTGGTGCATGGATAATATTTATCGGACTTAAGAAAAGACTACTTTTGGGGTGGTTAATTATGTTGGGTAGTTTGGCTACGCTAATAGTAATATTGATTTTCTCATCTAATAATAGCGACAATTCGATAGTAATTAGCCTGGGCTTTTTAATCTGTATATATGCCTTCCTTGTTAGTTGGCTTAGGGAAAAATACTGGTCTTTAAGACGTGAGTCCTCATTACGACAAAAAAGTAAATCGAGTTTCAAAAATCCTTTTCTAATAATTAATCCTAAATCTGGTGATGGTCGTGCAATTAAAGCCAATATTCCGGCTAGGGCTAAAAAATTAGGTATCAAAGTTGTGGTTACTAAGAAATCAGATAATATTACTCAACTAGCCCAGAATGCTGTAAAAAATGGTGCTGATGTGTTAGGTGTGTCTGGCGGTGATGGCACAATCGGCGCGGTAGCTACGGTTGCTATTGAGCATAACCTGCCATTAGTGGTATTGCCAGGGGGTACAAGATGTCATTTTGCGCGAGATACCGGACTTGATCCAAAAAAAATTGTAGATTCTTTAGCCTGCTTTAATGGAGTGGAGGTAAGGATAGATGTTGGTAGCATAAACGGGCGTATCTTTTTAAATAACGCATCATTGGGGTTATATGCAGATATTATTGATAATGATCAATATCGTGAGCATAAAATAGCTACTACCAGATCAACCTTACAAAAATTATTCGAAGAACAAAAACAGTATTCTTTAAGTTTTGATGACGATAAAGGAACGAGGATTAAAAGAGTTGTACAGGTACTAATTGGGGTTAACGCCTATAAAACAATGAATGTTTTTGAACTTGGACATCGTACAAGCCTAACCGGACGAACTTTGCAAGTTACCGTCATTACTCAATTTACCCGAACGCTTTTAACCTCCTTCATGAAGACCATTGCATTAAATAAAGATTTTATTGCAAACAATGCTGAAAGTATCAGGCAGTGGGAAACACAAAGTATTAAAATAAATGCACCTACTAAAAGCATTGTTGTTGGCGTAGATGGCGAAAGAGAAGAATATGCCACACCAGTAACAATCAAAGTTCTTCCTGGTGCTTTAAGATTGATGACACTACCCGAGGGTCTTCGGCAACGTCCTAAGAATATTTTTTCTGCCGACGCCATTAAGGCTGTTTGGTTAGCATTTATCGGTAAGGACTTATAGGCTTGGTTTCTAGCCCACTTTGATATCGGTAATTGATCTGTAATGTTTAAGTATTTTTCTTCTGTGGAGATATTCAAGTTTTGAGATTAGGTAATCAACAGGATTTGTGGATCTTCCCAACTTCTCTACGTTGATGGTTGTTAGCCCTGCTCTGTTTGCGCCGTAAATATCTTGCAAAAATCTATCGCCAATCATAACAACTTGGCTGGGTTTCAATCCTAATTCTACTAGTGATTTTTTGTAGTAATGCGCAAAGGGTTTACCAAGCAAACCACTAGGATGAATTACACCACTAGCATGGAGATCCTTTTTAAGATTTTGCAGGCTATGATTCTCTGGTCGGTTTGTTGCGATGTATATTTTTATTGGTTGTTGTTTTAATGATGTAGTGACCTCTTTTGATGCATTGAATTTACCTCTATGAACAACTGTTCCATCTAAATCGATCATAATCGCCTTTATGCCTTGTTTTTCCAGGAACATAAAATCAATTTTATCGACTGACGAAACTAAATAATCAGGCCAAAATGGACGTTTGTGTTTAGAAGAATTTTTTTGCATTATCCGAACTCATATATACTTTTATCTATAATATCACGTTAGCAGTAAGCACCATGGTGGTATATGTGCAAAAGAGTGCGTTAATAATGTTTAGTTTACTGTACCTTGGCACCCGATGTACTAGAAATGAAATCAAAAAACAAATACAATAAAATTACCACAAAGCGTATACTTGATGACATGAGTGAGGCTCCGCTGGCAGATAAACTGCGCCCAAAAAATATTGAACAGTTTATTGGTCAGACTCACTTGTTAAATAAGGGCGAAATTTTGCACAAAATTATTGTTAGTAAACAACCTATATCTTTGATCTTATGGGGACCACCAGGTAGCGGAAAAACAACTCTCGCAAGAATTATATCTAATGAATCGGATGCAGATTTTATAGAAATTTCTGCTGTTACGGCCGGACTTGCAGATGTTCGTGCCGTCATTAAACGAGCAGAAGATAATCAACGGTTAGCTATGCGTACATTGTTGTTCGTTGATGAGATACATCGTTTTAATAAAGCTCAGCAAGATGCCTTTTTGCCTCATGTTGAGAGTGGATTGATTATTCTAATCGGAGCTACAACCGAAAATCCGAGCTTCGAGGTTATTACTCCCCTGCTCTCACGAAGTCGAGTTCTAGTTTTGCGTCCACACAGCAAAGAGGATATTGTAAAAATATTAAGACGTGCATTAAAACAGACAAGATCAGAATCTAGAGTTGATAAAAAGGCACTGGATTATTTGGCAGAGTTATCGGGTGGTGACGCTCGAGTTGCGCTTGGGAATCTAGAGCTTGCATTGCGACTTTCTCAAAGCAAAGTTTCTGTTGACATGATTAAAACCGTGTCCCAGCATAAACTGCCTGGATATGATAAACAGGGCGAGAATCACTATAATTTAATCAGTGCGTTCATCAAAAGCATGCGAGGGAGCGACGTTGACGCCACGTTGTACTATCTGGCGCGCATGCTAGATGCCGGAGAGGATCCTAAATTTATTGTCAGGCGTATGATAATTTTTGCCAGTGAAGACATTGGTGTGTCCGCACCGGCTGCGCTTAATCAAGCCGTCAGTACTTTTCAGGCAGTTGAGCGAATCGGCATGCCCGAATGTGCCTACAACATTTATCAGTGCGCTATTGTAATGGCAAAGTCTCCAAAATCACGTACTGTCGCAGATTCAATGTATCAAGCACAAAAACTTGCTAAAGACTACCCTAATGCACAGGTACCGTTGCACTTACGCAATGCTCCTACAAAACTCATGAAAGAGCTAGGTTACCAGCAAGATTATTCCTGGCAAGCAAACTTTAAGCATCAAAAAGGGTTTTTACCAGACGAATTAAAGAACATAAAAATATATGATAGCTAGAAGTTGCATGAAATATATTACACTAACAATAGTATTTGAGTTTATGTATTAAACATAATACAAAATTTAAGTATATTGGTACGTAAAATTTTGTGGCAGTTTGCGCATGCTAAGTTTAGAAGATTATTTGTTTCCAAGATTCAGGCCGACTATAAGCCAAAACAACATACAAACAGAAGATACTACCAATACTGGAATGAGTCCGAATTCAAACATGAATATTACTGCCATGGCTGTAACTATGCCACCACCCATGAATGGCTCAAACATTAATTGTTTATAGGCAAAACTCTCACGAATTTTAATTGAATTTGAAGGATCGACTAAACGGTTCATTAATAATCCAGTTGCTGTCATGCCCATAGCTTGCCCATAATCTGTTATTCCTTTTTCAAACCAGTGGTCTGAAAAAAATTTCGGAGCCAAGAAAAGCAGCGAAGCAACTATGAAAATTATCCCGGAAACACCAAGTGTTATAAATGTCGGAAGATTACTCCCGATAACATTCAGAGATACGGTAGCTATGGCGCTTGCGATCAATATATCAAGTGCTATAGCACTTAATGTTTCGGCTGTATGTCTCTGAATAAAGTGTTGTTTATGGAATCTTTTCAATACTAGCTGAACTATAAGTCCGCCAATCATCGCTAATGGAAAAAGAGGAACATATGCAAAGAATCGTAGGTCTGTATAAGGGGTTAGTATTATTTCTTCAGCGGCTCTGAAGCCTTCAAGTAAGATCCATCCTATAAGTATAGAGACAGCAAAGGCGAATACATTTATAACCACTGCTTTTGGCTTTGAATTAAATTTTTCGCTAAAACGTATTAAATTATAGCCACTCCTTATCATCTGTTGTTGTTGTTTCTTTATCTCCTCGTCTGTCATATTACCGTTATGCTTACGATTATAATAATTTATAAAGAATATACCACTTACAACAGCTACGATAATACTGAGAGTTGCTAGGGCTAAAGCTATATCGGTGCCTTCCGACCAACCAAGTTGTTCAAAAGTTGGAGCTAGGCCAGCGGCTGTTCCGTGACCACCAGCAAAGCTAATTTCGATTAACGAAGCAGACAATGGGTTAGTATCAAAAACAGGACCCAAGAATGCCAATACTAAAACTATTCCTAGTACATATTGCCCCCAAGCCATAGTGTTGCCAAAAGAAATCATGGGGCCTGCTTGTTTCCAAACCTCCTTGCGACTTGGTATAAATCTGCCTAAGAAAAGTCCAGCGAAGACGATGTTTATTAAATATTTAGGAAATATAGACCAATAACTTGTTATTTCCGAGGTTATGATGTCAAGTGCTTGTGGTCCAGCGAAAAGTGCACATATCCCGGCCACCAGAGAACTAGGTATGAAAAACCTTTGTAAGATTTTTGAGCCTCTCTTTACGAAACGTGCGATAATTATTACTGCGCTTAATACTACGATGCTATCTATTATTGGTGGCATTAAATTTAGTATACCAGCAAATTTGCATTAGTTGAGGGCCGTTAGATATTCTGTTTAGGTAGAAGTCTATGTTCCCGATATGCCGATGACTGAATGTTTGTTGCAATAATATTTTCACACTATACTATTGATATCATTGTCTAGAGATAATGATAACCATGATTTTCTATAGAATTGTAGAGTTACCATACAATTATATCTAACACAATACAAGACAGTCCTTATACAAATATGTATGAAATTATAATCAATACATTGGCCGCATTCTGATGTTATGCAAGAATATTTAGTTTAGTAAACTATTGTATTTATTCTACTAGCAAATGTTATTGAAGGGATTGCTGTTGTTTATGGTATCGCGTAGAACCGATTAATACTTCGATGTTATTAAAATAATCACCAATATTTGTGTATGGGATATTAAATGTAGGCCATAAATTATAGCGACTTAGTTGATATAATTATCGATCAAAAATTGATATTCTTGCTTGTTCTTTGCTTAACTTGCTCACGAAGTCAACAAATAATCCAGCATGTGAGGCGTTTGCAAGATCAAAATTTTTATTATCCCAATACGACCAATTTACGCCTTCTTTCGACTCAAGTTTATTTTCAGCGAATATATTGACAGCGACATCATAATTATTCTTTCTCAAAATAGATACTTCATGAACAATACTATTCAAAATATCTTTTCTCTCGACAGATGATATCGCAATATTTCCTCCGGCATCTGCTTTACGATGCCGATAGGTACCTGTATTGACAAACACTTTTTTAACATCTAATGATTCGGCGGCCTCCATCAACATCTCAGCAGGTACAAATTTTGCTGCTGTTGTGACAGGCGACCTATTGTCTTCTTCATTTGAAGGATGCCAAGGAAACCCCTGAAGGCCAACAGTATTAACTAAACCCGGGTCTATTAATCGTGTATACGCAATTAGTTGCGATGCGTCTTTCTCTGAAACTTGTGAATCAAGTAATATTCCGGTATTTACGTTAGGGTAGTATTTCTTAACAATCGCAAAATATCGATTTATTGATTTAGCGAAATCGTCAGGGTCTTTATTATTATTCCAAAAGTCTTGTTGTGGCTCTGGAAACGGAACAACCATACCAAGTTGTGACTCTGTAATACCATTCTCTTTTAGCCTTTTAAAATACCTTTCTGTCCATCCATCATAAAGTCCAGTTGCAAATTCATTGAAATCTACTAAACCCCATTCAGAGTCAGGCTCGACGATAATGATGGGGTTGACACTAAATTTATCGAATTCTTTAAGTTTTCCAGCCATAGAATCTGCTAGTTTAACGGCCACTTCATCAGACACTGGCATGTTGGTAAACAGCATCATGCTTTCAAGGAATTGAGATTTGCATACCTCTTCATAGTTTGTTAATAGCTTGAGTTGGTCATCTGTGGTGATTGGCCTAGTTGGTCTAGGTAGGGCGGTGCAACTTTCTTTATTTATAACGTTAACTTGTTTATCGTTACGCCGTCTGATCAAGCCTCTGCCGGTTAGTTCATACAAGACGATTTCTACCGAAAGAAAAACAGAAATCATAAAAAATATACTATATTTCCAGATATCTTTATCTTTCATACGTGCGCTTTCCTTTTGTTAGTTGAACCCAAGGCAATACCCTTTCGTTTCCATTTTTGCCAAGAAACACCTTCTGCCTTTAGTGTAGTAATGAGTGTTTTCATCAGAGCAATATATTCTACCCAAACTAAGAAATAAAAAATAGCCCAGGTGAATGGCAGCATTGGTATAATCCACCAATTTTTTCCACTTTCGGTAAACAACCCAACAACAAAGTATGTAATACCAATAAATAAACAACTTAAAACTAATGAACTGAATTCGCCTGTAATTAAACTATAAATAATCAATAAAGTTAATCCTATTGGCTCAAACAACAGATAGAATTCTGCAAATATCGCGAGCGGTAGAATAAACCAACTTAACCATTTATTGTGTTGAACACGAGTTGAGAAAAATATCTTACGATAATTAATGAATGATTCAATACGTCCTTTTTTCCATCTAGTTCTTTGCTTTACCAGCCCCGATACAGTGCTTGCGCCTTCTGTGTAGCAGTATGCGTCGTCTGCATATGCTGAATTTAGACCGTAGTATCTTGTTCTTAATGACATGTCTATGTCTTCGGTAATACTCGAGTCGTCAAATAGTCCTATATTGTCGAATGTGCTAGATCGTCTAAATGCTGCACACGCTCCTCCATAAATGTATTCGCCCCCCATTACCGAATGCGCTCTCTTATGGTAAAATCCAAACAAATATTCTAATCTTTGCAACAGATTGATGAACGATATATGACCAGCAACTTTGACATTTCCAACGACGGCATCAATGCTGTCATCAGTGAACTTTTTAACCATGCTACTAATCATCTTTTTATCGGCAATCGAGTCGGCATCGACCGTGATAATGATGTCACCTTTTGACTTTTTAATGCCTTGATTTAAGGCATTCCCTTTTCCTGCATTTTTCTTTGAAATGTACACTATCGATTTTCTTGTTTTACTTAGTGCTTTTTTATTTTTATTGATGAAGGATTTGATTAAGTTGTCTGTATTATCTGTAGAGCCATCGTTTACTACCACTAACTGAATGTATGGATAATCATTGGTAAGTATAGAGCGCATAGTCGAAATTATTCCTACTTCTTCATTCCATGCTGGGACAATAACGGAGACTTGTGGGAGGTAAGGCCTTCCCTTTCTTACTTTTGCGATACGGAAATTTCTTATCGACTCTTTTGTTCGGTGAAAAGGCGCAAGAAACAAGAATACAGTATACTTTACGAGCATTATTACAGCAAATAGGCGCGTCAAGTTTCGAATTAAACCATAAAAGAATTCGTTATCCACTTACTCTTTCTCCTACTGTCAATAGTTCAGCTGTCAGCGCTATCGTAGACCTTGAATGTTCGTCAGTTAGCAAAATCACCACCATTGACTTGTCTGATTGCCTACTGAGTTCAGAGATGTCATTAGCTACTTGACGAACGGTGTAGCCAAGTTGCCATCCTTTATCTGTCACGATATTGATTACATCTCCATGAAAAAACTCACCTGTATGACGAATTGTCGATGTATTATTTCGCATATATATGATTGCTTCTCCAAAAGTTTTTTGGCGTTTATTAGCAGACACGAAAGTATGGGCTACTCCTTTACGTGCTAAAAATTCTCTAGTATGAATGGCTGACACTACTTCTATATGTTTGTTGCTTTCAGGAAATCGTATTTTGGCAGGCTTGCCAAATCCCCCCTCATCATACGAGCCAGCGAACTGATTTTTTATTTTTATGCTAGTATCTTGATCTTTGGATATCGTGTATGTGGTTATATTGTTGATTTTGGCAAGGTCGTTACCTGTTATTACTTCATAAGTGTTTGCCCCAAAATAGATGGTTAATAATCCTATTATCATCATAATGATAACTAGTATAATTACCTCATTCATTCTTTTAATATTAGCGTGGTGTAATGAAATCTTAGACATTATTTCCTCGACCTTGTTAGTGCGTTTTTTGATTTGTAATCAATAGTTATCGACAGGAGAAGCGCAATTATATTTAAAATTATTGCGATCACAAAAATACTTGAAAGTAAAATGAGAAGAACGCCAAAAGGTGACGTACCAAAATTGATTATTTGAATCATAAAGCAAACGTTATCCTAGCATGTATGCTAGTTTGCGTCAATTCTCGTTAGTTTTTGGCAAATTTTAATAGAGCGAGGCTTATTGCTTATGCATGCATACTATACTATAATAATGTTTATGAGAAATAAAACAAATAAACAATTTGGCGGATTTCACGAAGTGTGGTTTATGTTTATGGAGCTTTTTTATTCATTTGTGATACTAAATTTAAGCCTAAAGTTTGATTATGGATTAGTTGTATTAATCTTTTTGCCAGTAATTATTTATAAATTTGTAAAGATGGCAAAGGTCCAGCTCGCAACTTTCCGCTCATTCATGTCACGGATTAAAGTATCAGAAAATACTAGATATGTTGTCCAAAAGTACTCGATAATTATACTTAAGATGGCTAAAAGGTCTCATCAAAAAGTTAATAAGATTTCAAACTCTAAACTTATAGAATTTCCATCAAGATCAGCCTAAATGTGTTAGTTTATATAGGTTTGCAGTTCGGATAATTACGTGCAGAGGTACCTTACTTAATGCGATGTACATATGACTTAGATATTTTATAATTGTGATAGATCCTTGAAGTATTCTTTGCCGTCCTCTTCAAACCTGGTTACTAGTATTTTGTTTGGCTGTTGCTCATAAAGTTTGCGTGCGATATCTAAAATATCATCACAAAACCTTAATTTAGTACGCCACTGGCTTGGTATAGCTTTATAGCCATAGTATGCTCCAGCAAGTTGACCATAGATTGAGGCATTCGTGTCGGTATCGCCACCTAGTCGTATCACTTCAATCATACCTTGACGAAAACTATCAAAGTTTAAGAATCCCCAAACGGCTATTTTTAGACTATCAACGACGTAACCACCCAAATCTTTTATGTATTTATCAGAATCCAAACTTTTTGTTTGCATAATACGATTAAGGATGCTACCAAACACAGTACCAGTAGAGTATTTATAAACGTCAATGATAGCATTTTTGTCATCAAGCCTTAAGGCTTGCCATAGCATTATGGCAAAAATCTCTGCACTGGCATCGGCTTCTTCAGAGTAATGCGTTTCGCGAGAAGTTATTTTTGCAAGTCGCATAGATTCTTCCTCTGACTGATTGCAAGTCACAATTATCGCTGGCGCAAGTCGCATTATCCCTCCATTACCTGACCCTGTAAGCCGTGCGCGATCTTTGTATACTGCTGGTTTATCTACAAAACTCTCTAGTTCTAGGGCTATTTGTGAGCCAATGTCGGATGCTGGCATGCCGTTATCTTCGCTGGCTCTATATCCAGCCGTGGCCCATTTTAAATATTTTGACATTACATCATAGGAATTATAGCCACCACACTCTAGTAAACTATCCGCTAGGCACAAGGCCATAGCAGTATCGTCGGTATAATACCCAGCAGGAATGCGATGATCTTGCATTTGGCCGTCCCATTTAGCCAATATAGAATGGGCAGTCCATCCAAATTCAACTGGAGCACCCAATGCATCGCCGACCGCTAGACCCAATAACATACCCTGCGCTTGTTCTAAATGTATTTGCATCGCAAAACCAATTATATACAGAATACAAACTATGTATGATATAGATTATGGATTATTAGTAAATGAATCTAGCCAGAGTTGATCAATTCTAAGAAATAATCAATTTGAGATAAAAATCGCCAAGAATGGCGACAATTCCGAACTTTTCCTGAAAATGGCTGGGGATGAGGGATTCGAACCCCCGATCATGGGACCAGAACCCACTGCCTTACCGCTTGGCTAATCCCCAAAATCTAAACTAAGGAAGTTGGCTGGGATGGAGGGATTCGAACCCCCGAATGCCAGGACCAAAACCTGGTGCCTTACCGCTTGGCCACATCCCATTATGTTGGTATTTCTTTTTGTTTTAACCTGTATATTTTACAGTATATTATCGCTAATAACAACCAATAGAGTACAATATAAACGTATGCGTGTTATTCAGGCGCCAAGAAAAACAAAGACCTCCAAACAAACAAAAAGAACAATTTGGTGGATATTTGCGACAATTATTTTAATATTTGTTATTGTTGGAGTATATGTATTCAAGGCGATTAAATATAATGACGGTTCGGCTAGCTTAGTAAACGCACAATCTTCAAACGATAATGTGGCAAAAAAACAAAATTACACAGAGCAAGAGTTTGTGAAACTACTGCAAAGTTCACGCCTGCCTAACACTAAGCCAATAGTGTATACCCCTCAATTTACGTCAAACGAACAAGCGAATAGCAGAATCAAACAGATTATTGAGAGTCGTGGATTTAAGCTCACAAACGTACCAAAAGCAGATCTTTCAAACAATAATTCAGACAAAAAGGTGGTATTGCAACCATTGGCAAGGCGAGCGTTAAATGATCTTATTGATGATGCGCATAAAAATAACACCCCTTTGATTGCTATTAAAGGTGAAGTTTCGGTTGATGAGAGTAAAAGTTTGTTCACAGGGGCAATAAGTCATCAAGGTATTCAAGCACAGCAGATTATTAACGGTTCAGCTGATAATCAAATTCTTAAAATATTGGGCGAAATTGACCCTCCTGGGTATTCGTGGCTTCATACTGGTTATGGAGTTGGGTTTAGCTGTGGTAATGGAGTTCAAGACTTTCAAACAACTACGTGCTATAAATGGCTGTCAACAGATAATTATGCTAATGCAAAGCGATTTGGCTGGATTCCAATACTAGTTGGCACTGACCAATCAATGACAAAAGCAAGGTTAAATATATTTTATTGGATAGGTGCAAACAACCTATGAAGAATACGGTTCATAGAACCCACTTTGGAACAAGGTTATAATATAGAACATATGTCACCACAACCATATAAAATGAATAGGCGTAAGACTCCAATGATAATTTTTGGGATTACTATTTTGGCATTGATTATCGTAAGTGTATGGTTGTTGCTTTTTAAAAACGATAAAACATCAAATAATACATCAAGTTCTGTTAAAGAACAACAAACCGATCAGGCGTCAAACCAAAACAAGAAACGTATTAGAGTAATAGCTACTGGCGATTTCATTCCTCATGATGCCATAAACCAAGAAGCTAAACAGGCAGATGGTAGCTATGAATATACACAGATGTATGGAGACATGAAGAAGTATTTTGACAATAGTGATGTCAGATTTTGCAACCAGGCGGTGATTGGTGGCGGAACAGAATTTGGAATTAGTGGATATCCAAAGTTCAATTCTCCTACAGAATTTGCACGTGATATGGCTGAGCTTGGCT
>CAZTWB010000002.1:0-37611 GCA_964617035.1 uncultured Candidatus Saccharibacteria bacterium | reverse complement strand
CCGTTATTTCGCATTCCATAGACACCTTCTTTGTCTGTCCCAAAATTCGCTGCACTTCCTATCCTTGTCCAGCCTGATGTGTCACTGCACGAAGTTGATGTATCACATTTCCAGACATTAGCATCCGCATTCGCCGTAAGACCAGTGCCAACATATAGATCATTTCCATCGGATGTCATTGACAGAACATACTCTGCAGAACCCCAGCTTTGTCCACCAGAGCCAGAACCATCTCCACCAAGCTTTTACCAAGTTGCTGATCCAGGAGTTGTGCAATTTGATGTACATCGCCAAACCTCACCGTCACCCGCAGTTGAGCCAAGACCAGCAATCGGCTTACCGTCAATTACCGCCATAGAGTAAACTATCTCATAGCCAGCACCCCAACCGCGAGCCGTACCCGCATAACCACCGAGCCGACTACCACCCCAATTTGGGTTAGTACTGCAATTTGTACAAGACCAAACTTGCGCCATGTTTGTTCCGTTTCCAAGTCCTGCCCACAAAGTATCACCATCTACAGCTAATGCATAAATACTTGTAAATGCGCTTCCTGTCCAGCTAGAATTTAATCCATCACCACCGATTTTCGACCATGATCCAGATTTATATCTCCAAATGTCAGCATCGTTAGTCCCGGTTCCCAGACCAGCATAAAGTGTATCTGTCCCGTTTGTGGCTAATGACAAAACGCCTTCGTAAGCATTTGTGCTAATTTCGTTATTCCAGCTAGAATTTAATCCATCACCACCAATTTGCGACCATAATTCTGAAGATATATCATATTCCCACACTTCTGCGTCATTTGAACTTCCACCAAGTGATACATATAATTTACTACCTATCTTAACAGTTTCTGTTAATGATCCCTTACCATTTTGATCCCAGCTATGATTAACCTTGGCGCCATTGTTTGCTAACATATCGTATCCGGCTTGTTGTGTCCAAGTATTTGCACCAGAATTTTCTAACTCGTAAGTTATCTTGCCGGTTTCGTTATCATAATAAAGCTGGTATTGGCCTTTATCTAAAATAGTTTGACGATATTGAGACGACCCGGCACTAAAACTATTATTTAATTTTGACCATGCTTCCACCGTATTATTGCCAGTAACTGAGAGGGAAGGCGAATCTGGCGCAGTGACATACTGATCATTGCCATTCAGCGACAAGCCATTGTTCATCCTGCCAGCATTCCAGCTTGGCGAATTAGTTGTTGTTCCATCATTATTATTAGTAGAACTATCATCGACCGATGATCCACTTGTTTCGTTGAGATGGTAAAGTGCTGAGGTGTTACCATCTGGGGAGTACTCTTGGGATTTAAGGTGAGCGTTATTACCGTTAATTTCTACTCCACTGTCTGCTTGATAATCCGTAGGTGTTGAAAAATCCCAGTTATTTGAAAGATCTGCCGCAAACACATAGCCGATATTGTTAAAAATAATCATCCCCACAAAAACAACATAAAGAATCAAAGCTCCTATATGAACGTGGCTATGATTTATTTTTTTATATTGCCAACTATGCCATCGCGCATATTTGGGTGACTTCTCCATTAAGTGCTGATGAGGCTGTACTGCACATTTATTATGCGCCACTTTATAACCACGATGAGCCCTTTGATACGTCTTAGTATGCGGAATTTTTTTGCAACCTTAACAGGAACTTTGCTGGTTTTTTGGACTATTTTAAGAGATTTCGAAGAAGCCTTTTTGGTAACTGACAGTGCTACTGAAGCAGTATTTTTTGTTCGTTTCGCTAATTTACCCATTATCTAAACTTAATCACCTAATATGGCATTGTTAATATTATCATAACATTACCATTATGATAAAGATTTTATCATTTTCTCTATTTATTATAAAATTGCAGAAGCAACCTGTTTTGTATATAATACTCCTTCGTACTGTTCAGGACATAACTGATTAGTAAGCAGTAATTAATAATCCGGGGTAGCTCAGCGGTAGAGCGGGTGGCTGTTAACCACTAGGTCGTAGGTTCGAATCCTATCCCCGGAGCCAAACTCAGCAAGAGGTAAAAAGACCGTGTTCCTATGACCGGTCTTTTTTGTTAGTTTCACCTCTGTTAATTGACCCTCAAAACAACCAAGACCGTACCACATTATGACGATTCAGCAGCTAGTTTAGCGACCGGGTTCCGAGACCGTGCCAAACTTCATTATCCCTGTTAATTTAGTCCGTGTCCGGTCCCTATCACAATCAACAAAAATTATCGGTCAAGATCAGTATTTATAAACTGTTAAGCGATACCGATTTTGCCGCCCTTGAGAGCAAACTTTGTATGAATACCTTGAACTAGTTCTGTTATCAACTTTGCGTCTGATGATGACAATACATAATCTGCATAAGTTGCCAGTGGCTGCAGTTTATCTGTACTGATGTCATATTTCGCAAGGTGAAAAAATACCCAGGCAATGTTTGACGCAGGGCATCAGTTTGAGCCATATGCTGAGTCGTTATTTCCTGAAGGTGTAGCCCTTGGTTTTTCAGATTATGATGAATACCTATCATTACCGCAACGCACCCAAGACGCTATCACACGAGGCGACCAAGTCTTATTCCAGCCACGTTTCGAATGGCAAGATTTTACCTGTATATGCGACATCGTCAGTTTTGTCGGAGATAAAGAAGTAGATTTATACGAGATCAAAGCCAGTACTAGCGTCAAGACTGAGCACGAGTTCGACCTTGCATTTCAGACAGCAGTATTAGAGGGCTCGGGGTTGAAAGTTCGTAACATCTACGTTATACATGTCAACAACAAATATGTTCGCCAAGGTGAGATAAAGGCTAATGAGATTACCCACACTGAGGACGTAACTGAAAAAGTTCGCGCCAAAGGCGAGCTGACTGCCAAATATATGCCTATGGCACTCGAAGTTGCAAAGCGACTAACAATGCCCGATCCAAATCCAGAGCTGGCCAAGCTTGGATCAAGATATGATTGGCTAAAGATCTACGCTAACATCGTGCCGCAAGAACCAGTGGATTATCCGACAGACCTGCAACCAGCCATTCAGCACGATGAGATCAAGCAGTTCTTGGATGAGCTGAAATATCCGCTATATTTTCTCGATTACGAAACAATGTCTGGGCTCATTCCACACTTCGACGGTCACCGCCCATATCAGCAGATACCATTTCAATATTCGTTATATATTCTCAAATCACCCGATACCAAACTCATCCAAAAAGAATACTTGCATCGCGATAACTCTGACCCTGCTCGACCACTTGCCCAACAGCTTATTAAAGACATTGGCGACACCGGGAGTGTGATTGTATGGTATGAAGGATTCGAGAAGGCTCGCAATACCGAGCTTGGTGAATTATTGCCAGAATACAAAGAAGCGATGGAAGCCATAAACGACCGCATCGTAGACCTAATGATTCCATTCAAGCAAAAATGGTACGATGACCCACGCTTTGAAGGCAGTGCCAGTATCAAACAGGTGCTGCCTGTACTTTGTCCTGAGTTATCCTACAAAGAACTCGGTATCCAAGAGGGCGGATCGGCGCAACGACTCTGGATGGAAGCCATACTGGACGGCAAACGAGCTGAGCAAAAGGACCAAATCCTGAACGATCTCATAGAGTACTGTAAACTAGACACCCTCGCTATGGTTGAAATCTACAGAAAACTGCGGGTGTTTTTTGCAGATCAGCCCTGAACACTACACACCAATTGATTAATCAATCATACTGTGTCATAGTAATCTCTACGAATATCAAATAATGGTTGGTGGTAAAGATAGGAGTGCAAGAGTTGAGCGAGCAAAAACCAACGTTCCGGACAACTGATGAGATTCAAGAAATATATATTGATTTCTATACATCACGTGGCTATACCCATTACCCAGATAGCGGTATAATTCCAGACAACGATCCGACATTGCTCCTAATAAATTCCGGCATGGCTCCAATGAAGCCTTATTTTACTGGTGACAAAACCCCTCCGTCAAACCTACTCACTAATGTCCAAAACTGCATACGTACTGGTGACATTGATGACATAGGCGACCCACATCACGGCACTAGCTTTAATATGATGGGGTCGTGGCAGTTTGGACCAGAGTTCAGCAAAGAGCGCGCAATAGAACTCGCATACGAACTAATTACTGAGGGTTTCGGTCTTGAACCAGAACGTCTGTCCGCCTCCGTACTTAATAGCGAAGAGGAGACTAGGGGAATCCCCGGAGATACTGAATCCATCGCAGCATGGCAACGTTTCTTGCCAAATGAACGTATTGTTGCACTTCCTGCCAAAGATAATTTCTGGGGTCCTGCCGGTGACAGCGGACCTTGTGGGCCATGCACAGAAGTATTCTATGATCGTGGCCAAGATTTTGCAGATTCCGATGACATTGATCAGCAGCTTCGGAATGGTCAACATATAGAAATATGGAATGCTGGTGTTTTCATGCAGTATTTCATGAATCAAGAAGGGGAAATAATTCCGCTAAAATCACGTAGCGTAGATGGAGGTGCCGGGCTAGAGCGGTTTGCCATGGTATTACAAGATGCACCAAGTATTCATCAAATCGATCGGTGGCTGCCTGTCTATGACACCGTTTTTGCTGATACTCACAACGAACGTAGTGCCCGTATCATTACTGATCATGTCCGCACATCGGAAATTCTACTTCAGTCTGGAGTGACGCCAGCCAACAAAGCAGCAGCCTATGTATTAAGGAGACTACTACGCCGTAGCATGAGCATCATGGCCCAACACGACATAACCCAGGAAAAACTAACGGATTACCAGGAAGCTGCACAGGAACACCTCCCCAAAATACCTGGTGCGACTAGTAGTCAAAAGGAAACTAGGGAAATACTTCGAATCGAGCAGCAAGCATTCTCTAAGGTACTCACGCGCGGGACCAAACTACTAAAACCCTTTATTGACAGAGGGGAGATTACTGGAGCTGATGTTCATACGCTACACGCAACTCACGGCATTCCAGCAGATTTAGTTCGTGAAGCATGCATTAGGGGTGGTGTCATATTTCCCGAAGACGAATATATCAACGCCCAACGCGAACACGCGTTGCGTTCTTAGGTCACTACATCAGCTCAGGCCTGGTGTATAGTATTTATATGATAAACATGCACTTTTTAAATGGCCATCTTGTCAATGATGACCATTTGCTGATATCTCCCCGTGACCTTGGCTACTCACGTGGCTATGCTGCTTTTGAGTTTATGATTACTACGAGGGGTCGACCATTTATGATGGACAGACACCTTGATAGACTATTTAATTCTTGTCAGGCTATCTCACTAGATATACCTTGGTCAAAACATCAGGTCGCTGACTGGGTACTACAGACTGTAGATGCGAATAATCTAGGCAGCACAGATATAGTCATGCGCGTGATTATTTCTGGAGGCCCATCTGGCACACTTACACCTGCGGACACACCCACAATTATTATCATCAGCGAACCTCGAATACTATGTCCGCTTGAAGATTATATAAATGGCGTACATATTTTGCTTAGCGAGTTTGATCGATACGAGCCACAAGCCAAGACAACCAACTATGTACAGGCAATTCGTGCTATGAATGCAGCCCCACATGATATTGATGAGATTATTTACTTTTCGAACAACTTTGTACGAGAAGGAACAAGGTCTAATATCTTTGCCTTAATAGATGGGATTCTCACAACTCCTAAAACGAAAATTTTAGAAGGTATTACGCGCAGCGTTATATTAAATGATCTAGATTTATCCGTAAAAGTGAAAGTACGTGATTTCACGGTCGATGAACTGCTGAGTGCAAGCGAAGTCTTTATTACTGCTACAGGTAAAGAAGTCATGCCAGTTACAAAAATAACAGAGACGGCTGTAGGTGACGGTAGGGTGGGGATTGTTACCAATGAAGTAATGAAGAAATTCAAGAATTTCTTCGATTCATACAATCGTTAGTTAGCAAGCTAACTCCACAAAGAGAGAGTACTGCCACGCTGCGACATGAATGTAGTTAGACCCAATCTTGGCTTGTCGGAATTGATCTCGGCGACCTGGTGAAAGTTCCGAGTCTTAAATACTACGAGATCGCCTTCTGACGGCAGTACTGAAGCATATTGCGTGTCACCTAAGAAACCTTCTGTAAACCCAAATGTACCTTTTTCAACATGATCATTGTTAAAGCATTCGTCTTCTGGAGCCCATGAATGATCATATATATTTAGCTCTCCGCCCGTTTCTGGCATCTGGAGATACAAAACAAGACCAAATTGTTCATCCGCATTAGCGACACTCCAGCCAGGAAGCTGCTTTGGGGCATAATCAAAGTGTAGTGTACTTTTGGCGCCCATTGCACGAATTAGGCCCGTGAAGTATCTCGCTTCTGCTAGCTCGGGCTCTGTAGCCGTTTTTGCATCAAACCCACTGCCAAAGAATTCAATTATTTTATGAATAGGGCTCTGAGTCCCTTCGAATATCTCATCTCGTTCTTGTTCAGCTTTCGGTGTGGCCTCAAAATACATTTGCTTGCCACAAGGAAGATGGCTAAATCCAGTAGCGTTTATGCCAATTCTACCCTGTTGATTTGTCTTATTTTCATACCACGCTATGTTTTTGGATACCACGTTTGCTTTGATGACTACCAGCTCTTGATCGCACAAAAACTTGCCTATTTTTAGCGCCGCAATTTCATTCCTTGCCAATTCAGGCAATAATGCGCATGCTTGCTCGGAATCTTCCTGGCCCAAATGTACTACGTTCCATTGATTTTCTGCATTAGCCATAAACTATAATTGTCCTAACCTGTGCAATGTGATATCTTGTATTATAACATATTTCAGATATTTTAGGTATGCTCCGTGCTCTTTGCACCTAAATGCACTACCGCTATTATAGTATAAAAATGGAAACTTCTAACGTACTACTCATCGGTCTTGGCCCGCACGCTAGGCGCATATATGCACCAGCATTGTTTACGTTTGCATTAAATCTCCCCGTGCGTCTAGTCGCAGCAGTTGATCTTTTGGGTCAAAAAGATACTATCGACGATTATCTTAAAAAACAAAAATACAAACTTGATATGATGTATCTCAATCCATTTGATGTGAGCACTGGAGTTCCAAGTCACGTTAAAGCAAAACTGGACACACTAGTAAGAAAATTTGACATTAAAGGAGTAATCATCTCAACAGAACCTACTGCGCATAAAGCATACGCAGCGTGGGCGCTTAGTAATGGACTGAACATACTCATGGACAAGCCAATATCTGCACGCAAGAAGCTTAGCGTTGACACGACTGAAGCTAAGGGCCTTTTGAGTGATTATTACGAACTACTTGAACTCTATCAATCCTATCGGCCTACTAAACAGACACTCTTTTCAATCAACGTACAGAGAAGATACGACAAGGGATTCGACAAGGTAAAGGAGCTAATTTCAGAGACTACGCAAAAATTTAATGTTCCGATAACATCAATGCAGATTATGCATGCGGATGGATCCTGGCGATTTCCAAAAGAAGTCCTCACCCAAGAATCGCACGGACTTTCAGATGGTTTTGGTAAAATATCACATAGTGGATATCATCTCTTTGACATGGCCTGGCAATTGTATCAGTCTAGTCTCGTACCAGAAAAGCAACCAGATGGGATAGAAGTACTTTCTTCAACACTTAACCCAGCTGGCCTAGATGTCTGCATTACTGAGGACGATTATATTAGGTACTTCGGCAACCAATTCCAAAAAACAGGCCTTACAAACGAACAGTATCTAGATAAAGTTACCGATTACGGAGAGATAGATGCGTTCAGTATAATTCGTTTAATGAAACAAGGTGTTAATATTTGCAATATCTCAATTAACCTCCTTCACAGCAGTTTCTCGAGACGATCCTGGGCGCCACCAAATGAAGATCTTTATAAAGGTAACGGCCGCGTTAAACATCAGCAGTTCATTATCCAACAAGGTCCGTTCCAATGCATCCAGATTCATAATTATCAATCCAAGCACGAACATGACATCGACAACATTAACGAGTTTGACGTCGGGGGTAACAATCACTTTGATATCTACGTATTCCGAAACATAGGTATGTATGGTGAGGGTAAGCCCTATATAAAGATATCATCACAGGACCTTGAACACAGAGGGGAGACTCATCGGCTAACAATCGAGAACACAAAATATCGTATTATTCGTGAGTTTATCGACTTCATGACTGGTCAGATTACGCTAGAAAACGTAAAATCAAATATAGACACGCATGAAATACCAGTTAAAATAATGAGCGCTATCTGCAGGTCTAACGCCCAAATGAATAACAACCTAAATCCTGTTGTAAGAGATAGTATATGAGAAGCAATATATACCTAATCGGTGGCGGTGAACTCAGAAATAGAGAAACAAAGATAATTGATGAAGAAATTCTTTCGTTATCACCTAAGGGTTCAACGTTTGTATTTATCGGGTTTGCATCTAGTGATAACACAGATTACGCCGACGCAATCAGGTTGGTATTTGGAAAGCAGTATAATGTAATAGTACCAACAGTAGATAAAGGTAAAGAGTTTGCTATCAATGTACTGGATTCAGCATCTGTTATTTACATTGGCGGGGGTGATACAGAGAATTTACTGAGAGTGTTTAAAGAATGGGGGCTTGTTGAGCACCTTCGAGCAGCAATTAGCAGAGGAGTGCACGTTGCTGGATTGAGTGCCGGCGCACAGGCCTTATCCGAATTTTACATAGACGAAGACGGTGGCTCTTTTGAGCTCAAGCAAGGTTGGGGTATCGTCCCAGTTGGCGTACTTGTGCATGCAAACGAAAAATCATTCAATAGAGCAAAGAAAATATGGTCGGAAGATGGCTCATATCGGCCTTTTGTTGCACTAGGAGAATCTGCTGCATGGCACATAAGCACTTCAAGTGAAAAAATAGGTCAGGGCAAACTCTGGACAATAGCCTGATAGAATTAACATGTAATTCATCAGTGATAAGCAAGATTTTTTGAGGTATCATATATTTATGATATAGTATGAGTACGGCGTACTTACTAATTCGGAGTGTGAATGGAGTGAATAGCATAGAATCCGCAAGATCATCATTTCTTGAATACCACCGCGACAACGGGTTTGAGATCCACGAATCATTTCCACTCGTAATTGAAGACCCCACTCTGTTGTTCACGAATGCAACCATAACACCATTCAAACCAATGTTTTCCGGGGAGCTAGCGTTTACTAACTTTGCGCTATCTCAGAGGTGCTTACGCCTAGGCGGTACGGGCGGTACACCAGAAGCAGCGCGTAGAAATACTAATTACACCTCGCTATTTGAAATGTTAGGCAGTGGTGTTTTCGAGATTGGTCACGATGACGCCGTAAACTACTTCTTGGACACACTCGACGCTCTTGGACTAGATAAGCAGAATCTAATTTTCTCATCGATAGGAGGCCATGCATTAAATGCTGCACTTGCAGAATCGTCATTGGCTGCTGAGCAGGTCCGTATATTTGATGACCCGGGCGCAATGCAGCATGAGTGGAGTTTTGGGGAGGGAGACTTACACGGGCGTGGTATTATTGCGTGGTTTTCCGAGACAGGGTATCAAAATGAGCCTGAGCTATCTGAGTGCATACAGCTTGGGCGTATTGTTCATATAGATGGTGTTACTGAAAAAGGTGAACTACGAGAATTTGAGTATAACGCTTTTGATGTTGGCCTTGGGATGAGCAGGTTGGAACTGGCCCTAACTGGGGACAATGAACATTCAATGCGAACCTGGAGGAATCTATCCGATCAATTCAAATCTCAATTTGAAGGCATAACAGACGGTGATGCTCATTATATGGCTAACATCTGCTGTGTTATAGACGAACTAACCGCAGAGGGGTTAGTACCGAGCAAAAAAAAGCACGGGTATGCACTCAGAAAGATGATTAGATCACTTATCGAGACAGTCTGGTTACAATCGGGTGATTTTGTCAGCGTAAAAGATGCTATGGGTGATTTCTTGGAAAACGCAGCTAATCCAGCAATCATAACGGAGGCAGTGGTGTCAGAGGAAAATGCATTGCGTCGCATACTATCTAATATTACTACTACCAAAGCAAAAAATCCGGACCTATCTCCAGCTGAATTGCATGCAACATTTGGCATAAAGTCTAGTTTACTTCAATTAATGCAGAGTTCTTTATGAGCGAACAACTAAATAACATATTCCTAACTATTAAGTCCGAAACATACTGCCCATTTGCCAGATCAGCAGAAATCACATTTGCACGACCCGTTAGTGGTGATCTTAGTGAATCTGAGACAACCACGAGGCTTTACGAAGATATTTCTTCCTATGTCAAAGAAGGTATCACGACGGCACCAGATGGCCTTGCTGTTGCTTTCTCGAACAATGTAATCGGTAATGATTTGAATTCTTTAGCCGCCGGCTTTAGGTCCATCTACCATGCACTAAAAATAAATGATGGATCCAGCGATGAAGCTTTATTCACTGAAAATATAGAAGATCCAGGCTGGCAGTTAACTATATCAGGGCAACGCTTATTTACTATTGTTTTCAGCTCATTATATTCTGCCGACAATCCTCGCCACGTTCACGAGCCCAATACTACATTCTTGTTTTTTCAGCCTGTCCAAAGCTTTAGTTCGCGACTGCCATTTGATAAGGAGAGCGTCGAATTCAGAAAACTAAAAGAAAGCATCAGATCTCGCTTCTCGAATGCAGGACGAGCGTATGATGGAAGCATTAATGATGACCCACGTGAAGCCGCAAAGTACATATCACCTTTGAATCTAGGGATGAAGGCTGTTGAATGGTGGAAAATCAATTAGTAGCCCAGTCTTGTGCTGACACCAATAATCCTTATGATCACCTCACTTTCATTCACTACCTGCATAGCAACAATTAATGACGTTAATATACTGATGTTGTGCTCATGAATATACAGTAAACTCAGTCGTTGATACTGTCAGCAATAGCACCCATAACCACCGACAATTCAAATGCATATGGATTTTCTCCTATGGAGTGACCGGCACCAGGCACTTCTAAAAGAGTTGCGTTTACAATCTTGTCCGCGAGCTCACAACTACGAGAAACCAGGCGAGGGTGCAATACTCGCTCTCTTTCTCCAAACATTATAGTAGTGGGCATACCGAGCCGATTAACACTAGAGACAGCCTCTGCCACTGAAAAGCTCGATAGCTCCTGTATACGTTTTTTCCCAATACGGACGGCAACCAGAGGGTCGAGACCCGATTTTATATCTTCACTAAATAGTGCTGAGGGCGAACAAAGTACAAGATGTCGCACTGGCATAAATTCCAGGACACTTAAAGCAGCCAAGGCACCAAGCGAATGCCCAATAAGTATCCCTTTGTACGGATAGTCATGGTATTGCTCAACTGCACGCATACCAAAGCTTCTAATACCATAATCCTTCCAGCCGTTTTCAACACCATGTAATTGAATATCGTGTTCGGCCATGGCTTCACGAAGCAAATCTAGACTTGGGTCATCGAATGCCAGATCTTTACTGAAGCCTTGTAGCATGAAGACATTTTTCATTATGAACAATACTATGTCACCTGAGTTTATTTTATGCAATCATGCCGACCCGAAAAGGGCAGTTTGGAACTAGGCAAGGATAAGCTGCATCTAACAATTGATCGGCATTAATCATTGTGCGTGTTAAGTTGCGATATTTATTCGCAAAACCCGGCACAAAAACGAGACATGAAAAATATGTGTGTTTCGTGTCTCATTTGTCTCATTTTGTGCCTCGCGACACCTGTAATTGTTCCGTGAGCGTTACGGGGAGCCAAACTCAGCAAGAGGTAAAAAGACCGTGTTCCTATGACCGGTCATTTTTCTATTTATTACCTCTTATAAATCACCTGCAAAATGACCTAGACCGTGTCGTATTATGGGGGCTCGGCGGACAATTGCGCACCCGATGAGACCTATCGACGAGCAAAAGAATTGATTGGCTTCAAGAAACAAGCTTCAGTAGCATTGCTGCAACGCGATCTCAAAATCAGCTATGCAAAGTCTGCGGAGATCCTAGACCAAATGGAAGCCGAAGGACTAATCGGCCCAGCTGACGGCGCACAACCACGAACAGTCAACTATTAATTAAGTGTCACTTGCGGCAAACATGTAAGATGAAACGCAAGGCTTGACATGACATATCGGATAACTGTATTATTCAACTATATGGTTGAACGAACGCAACAACTAGACCTACTTTTTACCGCTCTGTCGGACAGTACTAGGCGCAATATTTTGGAACGAGTCGCCAAAATTGAAATGAGTATTGGTGAAATAGCTGAGCATTACCAGCTGACTTTTGCGGCAATATCTAAGCACATCAAAGTGCTGGAGCGTGCTGGTTTGATCATTAAAAAACGGCAAGGGAGGGAGCAGGTTGTGATAATTGTGCCAGCCACCGTAGGCATCGCGCGCGAGCACATCGATCGCTATGCTCAGATGTGGGGCGAGCGGTTCGATAAATTAGAAGCATTATTAAAGGAGGACTAACTATGGATAAAACAAATTTTACGATACTAGACGATAGCAAAACGCTACGTATAGAGAGGACATTCCCAGCTAGTCAGCACCAACTCTGGCAGGCCTACGCCGACCCCACTATGCTGGCACAATGGTTTGCACCAAAAGGCTGGTCAACAGAAGTAAAATCACATGATTTCATAGAGGGCGGTGAGTACATTTACGTTATGAAATGTGAGGATGAGTCACAGGGTGAATGGTACGGCAAAACCAGCGCCGGAAAGATGGCGTTTGGCAAAATCAACCCCGAAGATGCTTTTGAGTACACCGATTATTTCACCGATGACAACGGCACAGTGAACGAGGAATTACCTAGTTCGCGAACGGTCGTAACACTCGTACCAAATGGCGATAACCTAACCAAACTTACGGTCGACACCCACTATGACACAGTGGAAGGTCTGAAAACCGTGCTAGAAATGGGCATGAAGGAAGGCTACGCTCAGACGCTCGACAAGCTCGAAGAATTATTAACCGCAACGAAAGTTAACTAACGAAAGGAACAACCGCCATGGCAACATTAAAAGTAGAAGTACCAGCAAACTCACAAAACATTCTTGGCACGGCCATGATCAACGCGCCACTCCAGAAAGTCTTTAAAGCCTACACAGATAAAGATCTATTCCCTAAGTGGATGGGCGGCGGAGCAAAAGTAACGTTGCACAGTTTTGATGCCAAAAACGGCGGGGGCTTCAGTATGACCAATACCGACGAACAAGGCAATGAGTTTATGTTCTGTGGATCGTTTCACGAAGTAGCAGACAACGAGCGAATAATTTGGACATTTGAATTCTTGGGTCTTCCCGAACGGGGGCATGTTGCACTTGAGAAAATGACCTTCCACACAATCGATGAAAATACGACTGAAATCAAAACCATATCCACCTATCAAAGCCAAGATGACCTGAAGGGCATGGTAGAAAGCGGCATGGAAGACGGATGGAGACAGGCACTTGAATCACTCGAAAAGATAGCTCAGAAAGCGTAATAATATAAGGAGAACTAGTTATGGCAAATTCACAAAAAATCGTACCGTGCTTATGGTTTAACAATAACGCCGAGGAGGCTGTTGAGTTTTATTTATCAGTTTTCCCAGACAGTAAAAAGCTTGGGCAATCTAATTATCCAACAGAAGGTTTAAAAGATTTTCAGCAGGAATTTGCCGGTAAGCCGCTTACAATCGATTTTGAATTATTCGGACAACGCTACACCGCGCTCAATGCGGGCGATAACTTTACATTTAACGAAGCGATTTCGCTGATGATCATGTGTAAAGACCAAGCCGAGATAGACTACTACTGGGACAAGCTCACGACTGATGGCGGTGAAGAAAGCGTTTGCGGTTGGTGTAAAGATAAATACGGTCTGAGTTGGCAAATAACGCCCGAAGATTTTGATAATACAATCGTTAATGATCCGGTAGCGTTTAAAAATATGATGAAAATGAAAAAGATCATCATCACCGATTTAAGAAGATAGTTAGTTAAGATGTTAGATTCTACAATAATTAAGTATAATGAAGACCAAGTTAGTCCAAATATTGCAATCTGCCGGCAACTTGCTCAGCTAATCCAAGATAATCTAGCCGATTCTACCAATAAACTCTGGCACGGTGGTCCGGTTTGGTTTATTGATGGCAACCCAGTTGTAGGCTATTGGGTGCGTAAACACGGTGTGGCGCTACTGTTTTGGAGTGGGCAGAGTTTTGACGAGCCAGGTTTAGAGAATGAAGGCAAGTTTAAAGCGGCTCAAATTAAATACACAGATGTGTCGCAAATTAACGAATCAGATGTCAAACGCTGGCTTCAAAAAGCCCATGATATTCAGTGGAATTACAAAGACATCATCAAAAACAAAGGCCAACTAAACAGGATAGACGTGTCATGAACTTTAAGGCAGAAATTGAAAAGGTCGATACCAAGGGTGGCTGGCACTATGTGCTCATCCCACTGGGAATTCATAAAAAACTACAAGGACAAGCAAAGAAAAATGGCAACGTTCCAGTTTTGATCACGATAGAAAAAACATCTTGGCCAACTACAACCATGAGCATGGGCAAAGGGCGGTGGTTCGTGGCAATCAAAGCCGATGTGCGAAAAGCTGAAACATTAATTGCCGGCGACAATGTTGAAATCGCAATTTCGCCTGATTTATCCCGGTTACATCAATCTTAAGAAAGTTTCTTACTATTCAACCAGCAAAGCTAGTTTTTTGACAGTATTTATGCTCCTTATAGTTACGTTGTCGTAGATAGCTTTGTTGCTGATGAGTTTTTGCAGACTGCTCTTCAGTTGATTTGCGCGTGAGACATTGGTGATCACGGCTCCATCAATATATATCATTGTTTCAACATCTGGTTTATGGCCAATTTTATCGATAATCTCAGGGGTATTAATTTCGTCAAACAAGAATATCACATCAGACTTCTGGCCAGACTTATCTGGTCTGATCGGGTCATTTGTCCAACTATCTGGAATTGAATTAGCAATTCGTAAAAACCTATCCTTAGCTATGATTAGTGCAGGAATTGCAAACCCAAAATGCTTTTCAAGTGCAAACTGTACTGCCTCAGAATCTGGAACTTTACTATTCGAAACAATTGCATTGCCTGAATTGATGTATATTCGTACATCACTAAATCCGTAACTTTCTAAAACTTTTTGAAAGTCTGATTGCGAAACACGATTTTTACCACCAGCATTCACGCCTCTAAGCAAAACAACGTACTTCATTAGTATATAATACCTCACCGCCTTAATAAATGCATTGACGCAACGCACCATCTTGTGAGTTGTAGGATTGATTGCGTAATGCGTGGCTTATGTTTAGTATGTTGCCCCAAAATGAAACACCAGGTAATATGTGTTTCGTGTCTCATTTGTCTCTTTTTGTATACTCCAATCCTGTAATAGCTGGTGATACATGCAACGAACTACTAAAGAAAGAAGTCCGAACCATCATCCTAATGGATAATTTTATTCTGCAAGGAAAAACATATTTTATACCAAGTCGAAGCAGAGCATCTGATTATCAACCAATGTGTCGCAAAGAAAAATCTGCTATTATATAGCTAATGTTAAACGTAGATGCGGCGCGCACATTGATGGCAGATAGCCTTGCATTTCATATAATCTTCGCATTACTCGGCGTTGGGTTACCTTTGGTGATTCTCCTAGTTGAGCAACAAGCCATTCGAAAAAAGGATCCAATAATTCTTGAGCATGCTAGGCGAATCTCTTACGCAACCCTTGTTCTGGTTGTGGCCGGTGTAGCCTCTGGAACAATTATTGCCATACAGATGTCGATGATGTGGTCTGGACTTGTTAAATTCGGTGGACCAATAATGGGGCTAGCATTTGGCTGGGAAGGTTATGCATTTATGATCGAGGCCGTATTTCTGGCTTTTTATGTATCCACCTGGAAGAAGATTAAGGGTTGGCGTCATTGGTGGCTTGGCGTTCCGGTTGCACTTGGATCTCTTGGTTCAGCCTTTGCAATTACATTAGGCAATGCATGGATGCAGAATCCTGGAGTTCTAGAAATCACTAATGGGGTTGTTCAGACCACAGATCCGCTCGCTCACTTACTTTCCAAAACCGCATTTTTTATGATAGCGCATTCAGTATCTGGTTATTACCTGGCAACCTTACTGTGTGTTTTGGGTGTATATGCATATTATTGTTTGAGATATAAGCCGGTAAAAGAAAGTAAAGTTGCAACTCAAAAGATTATGTTCACATTGTCTGTAACCGCCATCGTATTTATAGTAATGACTGGGGTTATTGGACATTTTCAAACAAGATACTTGGCGCAATCACAACCTCGTAAGTTTGCAACTATGGAACTCAACGCAACAACCAGGGAAAACGCACCTTATATTATTGGCGGACACTGGAAAGAAGACGGAACCGTAGAGAGTGGCATTCGTATACCAAGCATGCTCAGTATCATGGTAGGCGATAGTCCATCAACCACGATAATTGGCTTACAGGATTTTCCAAAAGAAACCTGGCCAATGTTGTTTATTAATCTGTTATTTGAATTCAAAATGTTACTAGTGGGTCTTGTCACAATTACTACATTGATATTTACATCATTGCACTACAAAAAGATTAAACAAAAATATCGAGATTGGCGCTATAAAAAACCCATGCTAATAGCGCTATTACCTTTAGGGCCACTGGCCATCATTATTGTTGAGCTTGGTTGGATGATTGCAGAATTTGGAAGACAACCATTTGTTGTAAATGGTTATTTACTAACTAGTGAGGCGTTCAGTGGACAAATTGGTTCATGGGGATACGTATTTCCAATTTTATTTCTGATATTATTTATTGTTACTTCTCTAGCAATATGGGTACTGATTAAAAGGCATGGCAAAATAAAACCACAAAAAGGCGTATTTTAATGTCTGCGATTTGGTTTGTAGTTATTCCGATTCTTTGCTATGTAGCTTTGTTCTTGGTCGAGACAGGTATTTCATTTAGACGAATCGGCAAACCTCTAGATAAAGGTGGTGCCTACCTTCATGCGACCTGGGAGGTCACGCATACGTTCTTAATATTAGGAATTACTTACTTTATGTGGTTGTACAGCTCGGCAATTGTTGACATCTCACAAAAAGTGTTTATGCCTCTTATTATTTTTGGAGCTGTTTTTGTGATTCGCGCAATACTCTACTTATATTTGTTCTATATTAAGCAACCAACAAAACCCAACTTATTAATAGATTGGTCTTTTGCTATCTGCCACATAATTATGCTTATTTGCCTTGTACTAGTTGCAGTAATAGCTTTAGGTGTCATGCAAAACGGCAACTACCTAGCAAATGAAATACTGCTCCCATTATTATATCCGGGACTAATATTAACCTTCTTGATTATATGTATTCCAATTTACTTCTTATTTACAACTAAGAAACAATGAATCTGTAAATTATACGATCTGGTTAGCGCAAGATGTATTGAATTTCAGTATGTATTAGCTATTGTTCTTGAATATGATTATTACCGTGAATAAAGTAGCTAAAATCATCCTGATCGATCCTATGGATAAGTATCTAATTATGTCTAGAAACAATCACCCTGTGTTTGGTAACGATCTTGATTTGCCGGCGGGACACTAGAGGACAAAGAAACATTACTTTGGTAGCTAATGAATTAAATAGACACTATGACACATGACATGTAAACTAAATAACTATATTTCGACACATAACGCAAAGTCTTAGATAGTTTATATATGTTTTTGATTCGATACAAGTATAGTTGAGGCTAGTCAATATTAAATACTCTTCAAGTACAATAATAGATCTTGTTGTTTTTGAATCTTTTGGTGATAAATAGTAAAACAAATAGAGCTGACAACCCTAAGAGTGTTAGCGCAAAAGCATAAGAGTTTGTGTATTGATAAGTCAATCCAAGCAAGATTGGTGGAATAAAGCCGCCAAAACCACCAGCGCTGCCTATAATACCAGTTATACTTCCCATTGCTTCTGGCTTGGTTAGTTTACCAACCAAGGCAAAAACCGCTCCGTTTGCACAACCTAGAGTAAATGCCAATGCAAGATATCCAACAGTAGTTTGTAGCTGCAAAGTAGGTTGAAAGGCTACCAATATCGAAAGCAATACAATGCAGAATAATGCTACTTGAATAACTAACTTGCCACCAAATTTATCACTCAACCAGCCACCTAAAGGGCGTGCCGTAGTCGCCAGCAAAACAAATCCTCCTGCTCGCAATGCCGAGTCCACAACAGACAAATTATAGATTGTTTTTAAAAGAGTTGGTAAATACACTCCAAGGGCAATCAATGCTCCAAATGTTACTGCATAAACTATCGACAAATCCCATGTGAATGATAATTTAGCCACCGATAATAAGCGAGTAGCTGGAGACATTTTGGCAGGTTTCCATCCTGGCGCATTTTTCCCCCAACAAACAAAAATCATTGCCAACAATACTATTAAGCTAGCTACAAAAATATATGCTTTATCATAACCAAAATTATTCACTAGCCATGGAGTAGCAAAACCCGAAAGTGCTGTTCCAGCATTGCCCATACTATAAATACCAAGCACTAAACCGCGACGACTTGCCGGAAACCAAGTACTAACAAATGGGATCCCCACCACAAAGGCTGTTCCACCAAAACCAATCAGTGTGGCTGATAATAAATATTGTTTATAATCGCCAGCAAAGGTTAGTAAAAAGACCGATACTGCAGTAACTATACTGACGACCACAAACATCATTCTTCCCCCAAATCTATCTGTCAACATACCAATAAATATACGCCCTAAAGACCCAATAATAACTGGCACTGCTAGCAAGATAGAGAGCATCACTGGCGTTAGTTGTAAATCTTTAGCCAGGCCGAACCCAATAGGGCTTAGAAGTGACCATGCCCAAAAATTTATCGCTAAGGTAGTAGTTGCTATCATCAAAGCAAAGTAGGCATCCTTTTTTGGTTGTTTATTTTTGTATTTTTTCTTTAACATTTTCGCACTTATATAGAGGCCTCCCAATCAAAGAAAACATTGTCTTCCCGATGCCCACCTCTACCTTTGCCAATATGCTCAAAACTCTCTACAAATTCAATGGATCTAATGTATTTGGCCATTTTATAGCCCCATTTTGTCTCGCACCGTAGCCTGATTGGTGCGCCATGTTCAATTGGCAAATCTTTACCGTTCATTTCGTATGCTAGAATTGTGTGCTTATCAAACATGTCTTCAATCCTTAAACTAGAGTAGAATGGTTGCCCTTGGTCATCGATATCATAGCTATGAAACACTACATATTTAGCATTTTTTTGAGGCTTACACATCTGTACAATGTCTTTCATAGGTAAGCCACCCCACTCGGCAACGGCGGTCCAGCCCTGAATACAATGATGCTTAGTTATTTGGTTCTTTTTCTTAAGATCTTTAATCTGTTTAAGTGAAAGTTCCAGCTTCTTATCCACTAGACCATCTACCTTCAACTTCCAATCTTTGAAATTATTATCCTTGAGTTTTTCGTACTCTGTTGAAGCTGGCGGATAACCATTAACTCTAAAAAACGGAGAAATATCTTTTTTAGTATATTTTTGCTCAGACTTCATCCAGCCAAAAATAAACCTAACAACAGGGGTGTAAAATTTTGTAAGAATCGAACGAAGTTTTACTTGATCATTCAGTGTAAACACAGAAGCCCAGATGTTAAATGCTACTAATAGTATTAACGCCATTAATAATAACGTTAATGCTAGACCAAAATTAACGTTAGTATTTCCTAAGGTTATACGTTTTACGCTATCGTAAAAGTGAAACCCTATCGCCATCGTTATATGAATTAAGATAAACAACGAAAAACCAGCCATAGCCAAAAAATGAACACTCCTCGCTACTTGACGACGATTTCCAAAAATCCATAAAAACCCAGGATACTTTGCGACCAAAGCCGGAGATAAAGCCAGTCCAGAGATGATAGCTATTGGCGCGAGAATAAACACAACACCAGCGTAAGTTAGTTGTTGCAAGGCGTTATATGTTGCGCCTTCGGCAGGAATATTTAAGGTTAGATATTGAATCATTGTATCAATCGCCCTAGAAAAAACGCCGATATCGGTCGGCACCAGCCTTTGCCACTGCCCACTAAAAAACAAATAACCCAAATAAATTACGCCAGTTACTACCCAAATAATACCTGCCGTAAAGTGCCAATGTCGGCCAGCACCCAAGTTGTGCGTACCCCCAGGCAAGGCAACTTTACCAGGATCTTCTGCTTCATCAAGCGATGTCCATAGCTTATCTTTTGGCATAATTTTTTTGCCAAAACGCAACCAATAATTGTCGTCTGTCGTATTATCAGTCCAATACAGTTTTGGATGATCAAATAAGATCTGTATTCCACTTCGAATCAAAATAACCAAACAAAAAAGATTAATCAAATGTAAAATTACCACTAAAATTGGTAAGTATACAGATTCCATATAGTTATCATAACCCACATAAAGCTTCATGCATAATAATTGAAGGTCGAATAACGATAACTACCTGGTAGATATATACCACTTTGCTAGTTCGTGCCAAGCATCTGGATGCTTACTATAACGCTTAGCCATTAGCTGATCATCTTGTTTATTGAATACCTCGGCTAAGGTTAGCCCTTCATCAAAATCAAACTCCACCACCTCCATACAAGGAGCTCGCTCTACGTTACCACGAGGCTTGGTCACAACAACACCGTTAAGGTCATTAGTGAATACCTCTGTAATACTTCCATCAGTATAAGCAAGATATTGATGTAGAGTTACGCGACGATCTTTAACGCCACTCATTAGCCTAATAAAATCTTTTGCCTTAAACCAATAATTTATCGACTTCATATAGGCCCCAGGAAAGCCACCTAAAGCCTTAATGTCCCAACTATCGTCACTAACCACTACTGGCATATTTAGTTGCTCATAGGCGCGCTTGGCTTTATCACGAACTATAACCTCTGCGTCTTCGCCTTGAATTTCATCAATATCTAGTCTTACAAACTCAACCTTAATATCGAAAGTAGAACAAACTGATGTGGCGATTTGCATTTTGTCTGGATTAGAGGTTGCAAAAATTATCTTACTCATAATGGTAGTATATAGTATTAACCCAAGGATTAATCTACTATTGAACCACAAGACTATTTTAATTATTTGTAAGTTGCTATATGACTGCAATAATATGGAGTGTTTTACGATGTAGCTATCGATGTATTGTAACTTAAATTTTTCATACTAAACATCTAAGGAGGCGCTAGATGATAAACTACACGCCAATCCAAGAGATGTTGAACAGATCACCGCTAGCACAACAGAAAATCCCAGCGATACCAATAACAAATAGCTACCGATATCTACTGCCGTGTTCAATACTCCTATAGCACCAAATATTACGACTTGTCTGCCTAGCATACTCATAGCACTGAGAATAGATCATAGTGACTGTAATTTCGCCTAAAGCTCTATTAAATCATATGTACGGTATGATGATCAGAATCGACGCAGTGGCCATTGAAAAAATCGTCCTAACCGAGTGTAGTTTATTCCACGGCTTCTCATACATAGACCGTGCTTTAGCCACCTCCGAAGCTTGGCTAACATTTACCCTAGCTAGTCGTTCATTAAGCGGTACATTTCCAAGCACTGTCATGAAAAACGAACCGAGTATATATAAAGTCGATGCACCGACAAGCGCATAGAACCGCAAGTTATTCGAAGGATCGTAGGCCAAGAATGAAATGATAGGCAACAGTAGGACAGGCCCCATAAAAACCAAGAAAAATACGGGATTCTGGATCACGATATTAATATTTTGCATTGTACGGACATATTCTTGATCGCCTGCACGGCGCAATGCAGGGATGACTGAGATCGAATATGCTAGAAAAATTCCCGCAAGTAGTGCGACAAGTATAGTGGCAATAAATATAAGCAGAGTTTCCATACCTAAATAATACTACAGTACATACTTCATTGAATAGTTATTCTTTAACCCGGTATTTATAAGGTGTACAAGATGCTTGTTGTTTGTTTCCGCCCATAAGCCTTGATAACTTATATGGCAGGGCGTGTTGTTCAACTGTATGGTTAAACATGCACAACAACTAGATCTTCGTATTAATGCTCTATTGGACGGTACACGACGGTGCATTTTAGAGCGTGTGGCAAAATCGAGATGAGCATAAGTTAGATAGCGGAACATTATCAGCAGACTTTTGCAGAAATCTCCAAACATATTATGGTGCTAGAAAGAGCTGGCTTGATTATCAAGAAACGCCAGGGAAGGGAGCAAGTTGTAGTAATAGTGCTAGCAACAGTAGGTATAGCTATGTTGATTGCTGTATTTGCCTCAAACTTACCAGAAGCGATCAGTGCTACATCTGGATTGCTTAAAAATGGATGGAAAAAATCATCACTAGTTGCAATGTGGTCTTTGGTGGTTTTTGTTTCTGGCTTGGCATCGGTTGCTGGGTTTGCGCTATTTGATACTGCTTCTCCTGATGTAGTAGCTTTCGTATTAGCTTATTCTGCTGGATCACTACTAACTATGATAGCCGATACCATGATGCCAGAAGCTTATGAGGATGCCGGCCCCTTGGTAGGAATTATCACAACCTTAGGGTTTGGTGTGGCGTACTGGATCAATATTCTTAGCTAGACATGATCAAAAACTAAAATATAACTTACTTTAAATATCCTAATGTTGGTTATTTATTGAAACCACGAATATATGCAAAAGCTATAGCAACGGTTGCATACGCCCCAAACTGAATGCCACGCACCATCAATAACCCTGCTATTGTGTAAACAATAACTTTGATACTAAACAATCCACCGGCCAAGGCTCCAGCACCAACTAATAACATTAATACCCCTGTTGTTAAGAGTTGGGTTTTTATTCTCTCCACCTTAACCCAAGTAAAACCAACAATCAACCTAGCGACACCAGCCAATAAAACAAGCCCCGCAATCACTAATGACGACACTTTCAGGGCGTCACTAGTATTCTTGATAAAGAACCAGCCAAATCCTACTATCAATAATCCTAGTAGGATATACCCAAAATATGATAATCCTTCGTTCTTTAGAGAAAAGGCACCACGAACATAAGAATATCCTAAATAAAACAAATATCCCGCCAACCCAAGAGTAAATATAAATGGTGCATAATCCGTAAACAACAACACTCCAGCCCCTACATAAACCAAACACTCCAGTAGCAAAACTGGTGACGCTAACCTAACTAATTGCTTTGCAAACGAGGGAGGGATAATGCTTGCTTTTGTTGGTTTGTTCTTAAATTTATTGTTGGGGTAGATTAATTCTAAAGTCTTAGATGGATCAAATAGGGCAAAGTTATGTCCTTGATTAGGAATAGCAAGCACATCAGCATTCTTAAAAACTCTCGCCACCTGTTTTAAATATGTTTTGTCAATTAAGCCATCATTATCACCATATAGAATTTTAACCGGGATGTCTTTAATTTGCCTAGCCAATCGCAAGGCATGTTGATTGCGAATCGCACCCTGAATAGACCTTATGAACGGCAAATATTTAGTCATTCTTTTATATCCTAAAGCTTGAGCCGTTTTAGAATACATGTAACTGCCATCCGAAATTTTATCTACAAAATGCAAACGTTTAATAATCTGATTTTTACTATTAGCATTATCTGGAACAAAAACTGGTGACAACAAAGTTAATGATTTGACCTTGTTAGTATTTTTTCCGGCGTAAGCAATAGCCACTAAACTACCCAAAGAATGAGCAATAATATCAAACTCATCAATTCCTAAATCTTGCAAAGTATCCTCTAGGTAACGAACCTGATCATCCAGAGTATAAGCAATATTGAGTGGTTTGGGCGATTCACCAAAACCAAGCAAATCAATTGTGATTACTCGATGCTTTTCGGCTAAGGGCTTAATTAACGGCTTCCAATAATTACCAGAACTTTCAATGCCATGCAACAAAATCAATGGTTTACCTTTGCCAGTATCTTCAGAAACATGCAACAACTTCTGCTTGTTAACTTTAATTAATTTGCAAATTTCTTTTGGTAAATTCTGCACCAGCATATGGTCGATCTTTATGATATCCAACCTGTGAATATCCATGAACGGTTGATACTGACGCAAGGCATTGAGCTGGGGCTGAACAATAAAAATATCCTTCTTGCCGGCATAAAAAGTCAATGGAACTTTAAGATTTTTGAGATGTCCGACAAAGTCAAACTTATGAACCAACATTTCTAGATTTTTACTAATTATTTGTGCATCAAGTTCGTTATCGTTTGCGCCGATCATTTTATGAAACTGGGATGACTGATTGACAAAGCGCACCACCTTATCACCCAAGCTTCCAGGGTGAATTAATTTTTCTATCAAGCTAAATACGCCTGTACTAACTTTTGTAAAAATAATTGACCCGGCATACTTGTTAGGAATCATTTGCTCAGGTTGCAAGTAAAACGGAGTCGAAATTAAATACAACTGCTCGACACTTTCTGGGCAAGAACTACTGTAAGCCAAAGCAACAGCACCACCCATTGAATAGCCAACAATAGTCGAATTATTTACAGCACCTAAAGATTCAAGCGTATCTCGCAAAGCTTCAACATGTTCTTTATCGGTATATTTTGCATTCTTTGGTCTTGGTGAACGCCCGTGCCCAAGCAGATCCACAACAATCACTCGATAATCCTTACTCAAAATTTTGGCTATAGTTTCCCACTGCGAACCATCCGCAAACATTCCATGCAACAAAACCAGTGGATTTCCTTTGCCAACATCCTGCCTAACAAACAACTTGTTACTCATCTTTGATAAGTATACTAATTACTGACCAGTTTAGGGAAATTTTCACAGGTTAAACACTGCATTTATAAGTGTTTACGAAATTCGCTAACGTGTTGAATCAGGGTTTTGTTACCGGATTTGTTGGCATAATTATTCATATTATTAATGATGCTTTTATAGTTTTTGAGCTCAGCAGAAGTAAACTGCTTGGGTAGCTTGCTTGCCTCTTGCTGGTACAATCCAACGTAGCAATTCCGCACTGCTTCTTCATCGCCTATTTTCCGAAATACATCGATGGCGCCATGATAATTTTGCTTACTCATCATGTACGCACCTTGATTATGATAAATCGCCTTTTGCAGTTGGGCTTGCTCGGATGAATGTTCACTCAACTTTAAAGCTCTTGCAAAATCTTGTTTCTGCAAATAATAAGATGCACCATTAGTACCAACAGCGTCTACCAGCTTGTTGTTATTACTCTGCAGTGCAAAGCTAAGTGCCCGATCATATGAATTACTCCTCATCAGCTCAGCCACAGTGTTGTTATAGGCAACCTCAAGATTACGACTAACGAGTTCTTGATTGCTACTAATCAAGCTAGCTAGTCTTGCCGACTCTAAGATAGTAGTTGCCGGCACCTTCTTGGTTCGATAATAATCATCAGAAACATCCAACAAATTAATGCTAATGATTTCATGAAGCGGTAATATTTCTTGTTTCGGCTCATCATATTTTTTAAACTCTGCCCTCGTTGCCTCAATATCAATCCCATCAAAATGGAGCGCCACATGGCCAGGGTAAGTTTTAAGTTGGAGTAATTGAACATCAAACTTCAAAGCAAACAGAGCAATATACAGCGTCACAATCTGGTTGCAGTCCCCAATCAATGACTCACGATTTGGGTTTCGTAGCAATTTACCAAAAGTACTAGATTCGCGATATTCATATCGCCCTCTAGCAGGGGAGAGATATTCCATTATCTGCTTGATATATACCCATTGCTCGGCGTGTTTATTAAACTGCTCACTATCTATCCCCAGGGTTGATAATTCATCGAGTAGTTGTTCTTTATCAACCGTGTATTGAGCTGAGCAATCACTAAAGCTGGATTTTATGTGGTCAAAATTAGCATAAAGTTGACGTCTGGTGGACTTGCCCAAATACCGATATCCGCGATACCTCCACTCACACCACAAATTAAACACGGTTATATCTTGCTGGATCAAACCAGTCACTTGTTTAGTGATTAATTGTTTAGTATCGTCCTCACGTAAGCCATCTAAAAACTTAGCAATGCGCCGTTCACGCCCGTCAACATAAGGGCTTAACGAATAGTATATTTTTTGCAGAAAGTTCATCTATGCTCATTTTACAAGACAAACGCTAATGCTCACAATCTATCGAGTACTCTATAAATTTCTACCATAGCCAAAGTATCAAGCTTGCAATATTCTAATAAACCACTTAGTATTTTTTCTTTATCTTTAGGATGTTTACCGTCAAGTACTGCTTCCATCCAAAGGCGTTGCGCCGAAGCACCCTCTTGAATATCAAGCTCCTTATAAGATAATTCTGGGCATAGAACCGGCAAGACTTGTTTAATGCTGGCACTGCCATTAAAGCGTGGGTCATCATACATTTTTGATTGAAACGGAATCATCAAATCAACCACCCGATTGTTGATTGCTTGTAGTGCCTCTTGATATTCGGGCAACATCTCGCCTAGTTCGCTATTGCGTGCTTTTTCAAAACCCTCAAACCAAACTATCACCGATCCTTCGGCACCAATATCTTTAATCAATTGCTCAGTCAGAGGGCGGGTAGGGTCAGAATTATTCTGACGCAAATACTCCTTATGAGTAAGTTCGGCACTTGGCGACTGTAAAATATGCAAAGAATACTGAAACGGCACTTGCTGATATGGGCGCTGGCCGTCAAAGTAGGGTATTAATCCAGACATTGTCTCGTAGTCCAAAAAATAAAGAGGGAAAGTAAGTTGGCTCAAAAATTCTTTGATTGCAGGTCGGTTAATGGTTGGCCGAGCATTGCTATAATCGGGTTCGGGTACATCAACTATATTTTTGTATATCTTAAGCCATTCATTCTTGTAACCAAATTTTGTTAGGGCAGGGTCGGGGTCGGGCATTTGTTGACTACTAGCAGTTTCTAGTGCCAAAGGCATTGATTCTGCAGTGACATCACCTTTTTCGGCAACCTTTTCGGTCACATCTTCAATAACCGATAGCTCTTTGGCGTTGATCTCACCATGGCGGACATATTTATTATTGACAAAAGCTACCTTAACTTGACGCACCTCATAACCACAGCCTTCTAAAACAGCTTTCTGAAAGGCCAAATCAAACAAATGCTCTAGCTTAACGCTAGTGCTCGACTTTATTTCATACAAATTAATAGCCTTAGGCGCTACAAACTCCACGATATCGCAAATACAGGTATATTCTTGCCACTCAAATCGGGGCTGAAACAAAACCTTAGTGCCAGACTCAATTGCTTGCAAAGTACGAGAGGGCAGAGATAGATATTCTTCATAGTCATCAAACCCCAGCGTTACGCCACTATCAAACAAGCTCTCTACATATGGCTCAAACTGATGACCAGCATCAAACATTGCCTGAGTGTTTTCATCCACTTGCGGAATCTTTTCTGGCGCATTCTTCTTAACCCACAGCCACGCCGGGTGTTTAAGAAACAACATATAATCTGATTTAGAAATCATCATAAAATCCTCAAAGAGATTTATAATATTTTTCTATCTTTGCAACCATTAATCTTCGCCTAGCTTTTAAATACTCATCATAATCTTCAACGGCTAAGTTTTCAAAGCCATCAGGTATACAGTTTTGCTCTAAGTTAATCGCCAGCTGATCTTTGTCTGTTATTTTGCCGATTGGGTGTTTTGAGTCAAGACTACCAGACTTAACTTGATTTATAACAATATTCATATATTCGCTTGGTTTTTTGTTGCCAATTTGAATATTGGTTGACTTTTCCATATAAACAAAATTAGCAATCTGATTATAATCATATCTATCAGATTTGCCATTCTTCTTAAGATAGTCATAAGGGAAGGTATGGTGAATATCACCCTTAACACTTCGTATACTACGTAAAATAACATCCGACAAAAATCCCGTATCGCCAAAGTAAACCTGAGATGCAAAAAATGTATTAAGGTAGGGGTGTTGCTGGCTTGCTTTATCAAAATCGTTAACAAGTGCGACATCCCAAAACTGTTGAGAAAGATCACTATCTTCAATCTTTGCCAGATATGTTTCAGCACTAGACCTTGCAATTTCCTTCACGTCTCGATCAATGATACTCTCTGGTGATGAAGAATATCTGCTAGTCAATACACTCATTACAAACCACTTGGCTACTGTTTTTTTGATAATACTAGGATTGATATTATCGCGCTTCATCAGTAAATAAACAACATACGAATAATTTAAGGCATTTTTTGAACCGATCATCTTGCTATCAATAAACCCGGTAGACTCAATAATCTGCAAAAAATCCGTATAGTTGTTTCTGTCAACAAAACTTAGTACTGCGTCTTTCAGTTGCAAAATGGTGTCTTGTGCAATTTGCGCTTCGTAGGTACGAGCCTCAAAATTTCTTCCAGACAATAATGCCACCAAGTCAGCTAACTTACCTCTCTTAAAACTATAGGTAAATGATGTTCGAATAATATCACTATAATCTGGGTCATAAATATCACCACGATCATCCTTTAGCCAAGCAATTTTGTCTAGCAAACCGCTTTCTCTAAACTGAACATCATTCGCTTCTATATGTTTATAAAACTCTGGTTCTTTTGCTAAATGAGAAAAGTAATCAACCAGTTTCCTGACGGACGATCCAATTTCTTTATCAGATGCAAGTTTGCTCATGGTAAAGTCGGCCTGATTCAAGGGGACACCCTTTGAGTTTATGCGCTCAAAAATGTCAGCAACTTCGTCGATTGTTAGTTGATTTGATAGCAGCCTAATGTAACCAATCTCTTGATCTTTTAGGCGTTCTAGATCCTCAATTTTTTCATCTATTTCATCTTTGCCTCGTTCTGGATTATTCTTGGCAAATTCATCAATAATAGCGTTGACTTCCGATCTGCTGGCGTTAAGCACCCTAGAAATGTCAGGTAACCATTTTGGACTCTTTTCAATTGCGGGGGTTAAGGTTTCAAACTTATTCTCTCCGGCATCTGTATCTGCAAAAGGATTGTAAGCAATCTTTATTCTTACCAGTTTGTAATATTTGTTAACAACCTCTTCGCCCAAAATACTAGCTCGCAAAGCCGTAATCCTTTGCTGGCCATCAATAATAGAAGTTTTACCATCCGCTTTAGTGCCATCTTTCTGAATCAATGTCGGATCGACGGATGTAATAATATAGCCAATCGGAAACCCACGAAATATCGAGTCAATAAGATCGCGCACCTTGGTAGAATCCCAAACAAAAGGTCGCTGAATTTCTGGCATAGAAATTCGCCCTTGCTCAATATCCGCAAGCAAATTTTTGATACTAATCTTGTCTACATCGTACTTTCTATCCATGCTCATATAATACTAGCACTCCGCGTTATAGAAAAATCAATATATTCCTCTATTTATCAAAGCTTTTGACCTACCATACCCAACTGGTAAACCACCAAAAGAAGAATTTGAACTCCCCGAATATTAGTGTCTTATCAAATACAATTAATTTAGCACAGGCTTTATGTTTATTGCGGTTCGATGGCTATAATCAAAAACAATGAAGATAACCGACCAGCGCAAAGATTTGCGACCTAGAGAGAAGCTACAAGCAAAAGGCTCAAAGAGCCTAAGCGACTACGAACTCCTAATGGCTATTATCGGCAGTGGCAACAAGCAAGCCGATGTGACCAAAATCGCCCGTGATGTCCAAAAATTACTAAAAGAAAAGAGCAGTGAGCTGACTTACGAAGATTTGCTAGCAGTCAAAAGTCTTGGCCCGGCCAAAGCAACACAGATTATGGCGGGGTTTGAACTATGGAGTCGGCAATTCCAGGTGAGCGAGCGCCCAATTATCGACAGCCCCGAAAAGGCAGTAGAACAGCTAGCCGACATCCGCGACAAACAGCAAGAATACTTCGTTTGCCTGACGCTCGATGGCGCTAATCGGCTAATCACCAAACGAGTCATTAGTATAGGCACGCTCACCGCCAGCCTAGTCCACCCACGCGAAGTCTTTGCCGAGACCATCACTGACCGCGCCGCTAGCATTATCGTGGCTCATAACCACCCCAGCGGAAATCTACAACCGAGTGACGCTGATAGAGCAGTTACCGAACGCCTAAGAGATGCTGGCGAACTGTTAGGTATTGCTCTCATCGACCATATATTGATTACAAAAACCAGTTTCGCGCAAATTTGATACAACTTTACGTTAAAAGTGATTAATTCGACGTAATTTTAACGCAAAGTCCTGCCTCCTACCTCGAGTAAGCCTTGGCAATTATTGCATATCATTGCTACAATAATTGTATGGAAAAGGGGACAGGACCAAAGCCACGAATCAACCTTTTCGGCTATCTAGACGAAACAGGACTTTTGCATTCGCCATCGACCGACAAGGTATTCGGTCTCGGTCTGACAATTTGTCACAACCCCAAGAAACTACACCGCGATATCATTAATTTTCGCAATAAACGAAAGTTCTACAAAGAGTTTAAATCTACCGATATTCGCAAAGAAAACCTTCCGATATACAAAGGTCTGATCGATATATTTTTTGATTCTCAACATGTTAGTTTTTCGAGTTTGCTTTTTGACAAAAAACAATTAGACCTAACGAAATACTTCGGTGGTAACTACGAAAAGGCGTATGGTGTGTATGTTGCAAAACTTGTTGCTGACGCTCTTGAAGATGAATCAAGCAAGGGTAGCAACTACATAGTTTTGCTTGCGGACGATGTTTCGACGAGTAAAAATGACCGTTTCGAAAAAGTTGTCAAAGAAAAGGTGAAGATGCGCCTCCGTCGCAATGCGGTGTTTGGCGTGGCTCGTCTGGAGTCGCATGCTATCACGGAAATTCAGATGACGGATGTGCTGCTTGGTATTGTCGCGTATGCGTTCAAGGTTAAGTTTGGTATGGTCAAGGGCAAGGGAGCAAAGCTTGAGATGGTGAAATACCTGCAGAAAAAGCTAGATACCGATCGTTTGTCCGAATCGCAAAAAATAAAAAAGCCAGGTGGACTGCGCTTTAGTATCGAGGAATTTCATGCGAAGTAAATACAACTGGCAAACAAAAATAGATGGTGCTTTGGGTGCAATGATCATCGAAGATCAACCCACGCATTCCATCTACTATTCAACAGTATCAAATTTTGTCAATAATGTCAATGAGGGGAAATAAACATGGCCGATATACGCACAGAATTTAAACGAATAGACAACATTTTGCTAGAAGATTCAGGCACAAACGGTGCTGGAGACTATATGGCGCAGATGTCGTGGATTTTGTTTCTCAAGTATCTCGATGATTTGGAAGAAACACGCAAGGCCGAGGCGGTGTTCCACGGTGAAACGTACGAGCCCCTGTTTAAAGACGAGTTTCAGTGGGACAACTGGGCAGCACCCAAATTACCAGATGGAGAGCCTGACTTAAGCGCGCAGCGCACCGGCAAAGATTTGATAGAATTCGTCAATCAGGAGCTGTTTCCGTATCTCAAATCGTTCAAAAATACCGAAAATAATCCGAAGTCACTCATCTACAAGATTGGTGAGATATTTGGCGAGGTAAACAACAAGATTAATAGCGGTCGCAACTTGCGCGATGTTATAGACATCATCGATAAACTACAATTTCAGACTCAGGACGAGCTCGATCAGCTATCCGCGCTGTACGAAGACCGCTTGAAGCTCATGGGCGGCGCCGGGCGCAGTGGTGAGTATTACACGCCGCGTCCGCTGATTCAGGCGATGGTACAAGTGGTCGACCCGCAGATTTTCAAGACAATTTACGACGGAGCGGCTGGTTCGGCTGGATTTTTGACCGAAGCATATGCCTATCTGCGCCAAAAGGTTACAACATCTAGCGAACTCAAAGCACTCAAAGATGATACATTTTATGGCAAAAACAAAAAGCCAGAGCCGTACCTACTCGGTACGATGAACATGATCTTGCACGGTATCGAATCCCCAAACATGGTGCACGGCAACACGCTAAACGAAGATACGCGCGCTATCGAAGAAAAAGATCGCTACGACTACATACTAGCAAATCCGCCTTTTGGGGGTAGTGAGCGTCCAGAGGTGCAGCGCAATTTCAAAATCCAGTCGCGTGAAACTGCCAATCTGTTCATGCAACACTTTATGAAAAAGCTTCGGACTGGTGGCGAAGCTGCTATCGTTATCAAAAACACTTTCCTAACCAACGAGCCGACTGGCGCAACTGGCAATATCCGTCGTGAGTTGGTTGAGGGCTGTAACCTACATACCATCCTCGACCTGCCGGGCGGTGTGTTTAGCGCTACTGGTTCTACGGGAGTCAAGACAGTGGTGCTTTTCTTCCGCAAAGGCGAACCGACACGCGACATCTGGTATTATCAGCTAGATCCTGGCCACAACCTTGGCAAGACCAACCCACTCAATATCGGCGACTTTGCGGACTTCCTAGCCAAATACAAAACTCGTGAAACCAGCGAAAACTCATGGACAGTCAATATCGACGACATCGATAAGTCCACCCTCGACCTTGGTGTCAAAAACCCACACGAGCCAGAGGCAGAGGAATTGAAAGCGCCAGAGGAGATCTTGGAGGATATCAAGGCGATTGATAAGGAAGTGGCGGAGATTTTGGAGAATATAAGACTATGATAGGTGTAGTATGTCAGTAGGCAAACCATACCCGTTGACTGTGAGACAGTTTGCCGATGGCGAATATTCTGAGGGTGGACGATGGCAATATATTCGACATCATAAATTTAGTCATATGCCTTCAAACTATATTAGAAGCTACCTGCTTATTCACGAAGATATTATTAACTTGTTTAAGTATATTGAGCCTTCGGATGAAGCTTTGAAAGCATTCTCATTCAGAATACAGGAGCTTCTTGTTCGTACTTGTATTGAAATCGAGGCGAACTTTAAAGCAATTTTTTCTCTTAATTCATATGATAGGTTTTCCCAAGGAGAGAGCCTATCAATTAAGGATTATTACTTAATCAATACATCTCATTATTTGTCCTGGTATGACGTAAAACTTCCATATTGGTCGGGCAATTCAATGATAGCAAGCCGTCAGCCATTTAAGTGCTGGAGTGAGCCGACTGACCCGAAAAAGCCCTGGAGGCTTTCTTGGTATCAGTCTTATAACTCTATTAAGCACGATCGAGCAAATTCTTTGCATTTAGCAAATTTCGAGAATCTGATAGATGCTTTTTGTGGACTAACAGCACTAATTACTTCTCAGTATCTTTTTGAAGATTTTTCACAATCACCCGAGGTATTACAGGTTAACTCAGGCTATAATGATGGTTACGACGCTGCAATAGGTGGGTATTTTCGGGTTGCCGTACCTCGCTCAATCCCCGCGGAGAATAGGTATGATTTTGATTGGCGAGAACTCTCTACGAACCCCGATCCATTTCAGAAATTTGACTACAACGTCATTAAACGCTTAAGAGACGAGAGACTAAAAGAAGATTACGATGGCTCGATATGACGCTGAGAGGAATTCGGCAAAGAATGAACCAACTGAAAATACCAGAGATCTGGGAGGAGGAAAAATGAAAACTGTAAAACTTGGTGATTTGAATATAGAATGGAGGCGTGGGAATGGTCTTAGAAAGTCTGATCTCATCGAAGGCGGTAATAATAATTGTGTTTTGTACGGCGAGTTGTTCACTAAGTACAAGTCAATTAGGATATTGGACGACGATTTATCAACTACAAATAGTACAAGCGGCACCGTGTCAAGGTCGGGCGACATACTAGTTCCAGGGACTTCGACAGCAGCTAAGTCGGAAATGGTGAGAGCGCGGGTTATACAGTCTGACGGCGTACTTATAAGTGGCGATATCAACATAATGCGTGTTTCTGAAGATTTATTTTATCCAGAGTATCTGGCTTATTTCTTTGAAACAAAGGATGCTCGTAGACAATTAATACCCTACATAACTGGAACTACTGGGATTATTCACATATCAAACACTGGTCTAAAACATCTCGACGTTCCTTGGTGTAACATATCGGAGCAGCGGAGGATTGTTGAGAAGCTGGATGCGGCGTTTGACAAGATTTCGGCAGTGGAGGTTTTGATGAGGCAGAATTTGGACAATGTGGCGGCGTTGCAGAGGAGTATTTTGCATAAGTATTTGATCGGTTCAGATAGCACACACACACACCAATTAGGCGATATATGTGCTGTGTTGGGCGGAAAGCGAATACCAAAAGGCGAGATGCTTACGGACACGCCAACACCCTATCGATATATACGGGTTACAGACTTTGACGGCAGGGGTAGTGTCGATATGAAGGGTATAAAATATATCTCGGAGAAAATTCATACGCAAATATCAAGGTACATAATAAATAAAACTGATGTATTCTTAAGTATCGCAGGTACTATTGGCGTAACGGGTATTGTTCCAGATGAGCTTGATGGTGCAAACTTGACTGAAAATGCTTGTCGCCTTGTACCATCAGAGGTAATTGACACACACTATCTTTATTATTTTACTAAATCAGAATTGTTTAAATCTCAGGCGCTAGCCGAAGTGAAACAATCCGCTCAACCAAAACTTGCGTTGGCTAGAATTAAAAATATAAAAATTGAGGTTCCAAGTATAGAGGAGCAAAGGACAATGGTGACAAAGTTGGATGAGGCTTTGGATAAGGTTCGTGAAATCGAAGAATCATATCTCAAGAAGCTCACCAAACTCACCGTCTTACGCCAATCACTCCTATCTCAAGCCTTTTCAGCACAAAATAAGGTATAATCATAAGTAATTATGAACGAAGCGACGACACGGCGAGAGCTGATCAACCCGATGCTAAAAGCTAGCAAATGGGGGCGCAACGAGACGGTCGGCTCGGAGATTATCGATGAGTATGAGTTTACCGATGGTCGCTTGATTGGCGCTGGGCAACGTGGCAAACGCAAAAAAGCCGACTACGTGCTAGCGTACAAAAATCAAAAACTGGCTATCGTCGAAGCCAAGGCCGAGGGCAAAGAAGTTACCGATGGCCTAGAACAGGTGAAAGCCTATGCCGAGACGCTCAATATTCGTTATGTGTATAGTACTAACGGCCATGGCATATACTTTTTTGATATGAAAACGGGGCGTGGCGAGTTTGTAGAGAATTACCATACGCCAGACGACCTGTTCGTGATGACGTTTGACGATGTTGATCACAAACAATACGAAGCGCTGATAGAGCCGTATCAGACTAGTAGGTGTCGACCTAGGTACTATCAGGAAAATGCTATCAATGCGGCGGTGCGAGCAATATCTGGCGGTGAAGATCGTGTGTTGCTGACACTGGCGACCGGTACCGGTAAGACGACGATCGCGTTTCAGATTGCCTGGAAACTATTTCAGTCGCGCTGGAATAGGCGTGGTGACGAGCGGCGACCACGCATACTTTTTATCGCTGACCGTAATATCTTGATAGAGCAGGCGATGGGTGACTTCGAACCGCTAGAGAGCGAGATTGTGCGTGTCAATGGCGAGGCGATTCGCAAAAAAGGTAAGATCCCAACCAATGGCAATATCTTCTTTAGTATCTACCAAGCGATAGCAGGCAAACCGAACGACCAGCCAGACAAGCCGTACTATATGGACTATCCGGCAGATTTTTTCGACCTCGTGATTATCGATGAATGTCACCGCGGTGGCGCGGGTAATGAGAGTAGCTGGCGTGAGGTACTGAATCACTTTTCTGACGCAACTCATCTAGGGCTGACAGCTACACCAAAACGCGACCTGAATGTGGATACTTATGACTATTTTGGCGAGCCGAAATACAGCTATTCACTGAAACAGGGTATTGAAGATGGCTTTTTGACACCCTTTAAGGTCAAGCGGATTACGACGACAATGGATCGTTATGTATTTAATCCAGCGGATTATGTTGAGAGTGGTGAGGTAGATGAGACTAAGGAATACACGCTAAGTGATTTTAATCGCGCCATCTACTTGCCTGAGCGCGAAGAGCGTTTGGTGCAGATAATGTTTGAGCAAATTGATCCGAACCAAAAGACAATTGTGTTCTGTAACGATGAGAAACACGCGGCCATGGTGCGCGATTATATCAACCAGCACAAGCCAGCTGGTACACTGGGAGATCATCGTAATTATTGCGTGCGTGTGACGGCGACCGAAGGGAAGATTGGCGACGAATACCTGGAAGATTTTCGTGACAACGAAAAGCAAGTGCCGACCATCGTGACGACTAGTCGCAAACTTTCAACTGGCGTAGATGCTCGCAACGTGAGGTTTATTGTGTTGATGCGTAATGTTGGTAGCATGGTGGAATTCAAGCAAATTGTTGGGCGTGGCACTAGACTGTATGACGATAAAGATTATTTTACAATTGTGGATTTTTACGGCAATGACGCCAAGTTTGAAGATCCAGCTTGGGACGGTGAGCCACAGGAAGTCGAGAAAAAAGAGATTTATGTAAATGTTGACGTAGTGTATCAGCCACCTGAAGTAGCTGTCGACATAACCTCTGTCGTAAATGAACCAAATCCAGCATATGGCGGTTCACCGATGGAGCCGACGGATGAAAAGCCACAGAAAACCGTCATTCGTTTTGCGGATGGCAAAAATCGTGAGATCAAATACACTGTCAATACAAAATTCTACATGGATGGCAAGCCTGTAAGCCCGCGTGAATTCCTAGAAAAACTATTTGGCGAATTGCCACAACTTTTTACCGACGAAGACGACCTGCGCAAGCAATGGTCCGATCCGCGTACGCGAGAAAATTTGCTGATAGGTCTTGCTCAGCGAGGATTTGAAGAGGATAAGTTGCAGGCTCTCAAGCAACTAATTGATGCCGAAGACAGTGATATCTATGATGTGTTACGCTACATTGCCTACGCAAAAGACACGATGACACGAGTCGAGCGAGCGGATATAGTGCGAGAGTATTATCTGGAGCAGCTCGATGACAATGAGCGGGACTTTATCTCATTCATCTTAGATACTTATGAACGTGACGGCGAAAAAGAACTAAGTATGCAAAAACTCAAAAGTCTTGTAAATTTGAAATACCATACTTTGCGGGACGCTACCGAAAAACTCGGTGAACCCGACGAGATAGTTCATGACTATCTTGAGCTACAGAAAGAGCTGTACGCCAGTGCCGGGAACTGATATGCAAATATAATAGTGTTGTCAGGGTTATAGGCATAACAATTTATTAAAATCGTAGAATTTACTATAATGAACTAGTATCAACCATAATCGCTGGACTTTGGTTATTAATTTTGTAGACAATATCAAGCGATTGCGTAAGCAAGCTGGTGTTAGCCAGGGTGATGTAGCCGAGGCTATATGGGTTGTTTGTGTTACCTATGCTAGCCTCGAGGCTGACATGCGGCCACCAAACCTTGACGAGCTTAATGAGATTGCATGCAATCGTCATGATAAACTATCACAGTTTATCCAAAATCAATATGTATAGAACTAGTCATTTGCGCCTTGTGCAATATCATAG
>CAZTWB010000001.1:33627-41637 GCA_964617035.1 uncultured Candidatus Saccharibacteria bacterium | reverse complement strand
CAGGAGTAGAGGGAGTATTTGGAGTGGTTGGGGTTGTGGGGGTGGTTGGGGTGGTCGGAGTTATTGGAGGATTGCCATTGTCGGGGTCTTCGACAAAGCTACATGCACCAGTGGTAAAGACTTTGTCGTTACCATACCCCGTACCAAAACTGTTTGTCGCGAAAGCTCTATAATGATAGGTCGTATTACACTCAAGGTTTGCGAGATCTCCAGCAATACTGCTATTAAATTTATGAATCACCTGATTCTGTCCCCAATCTATAACATATAAATCTCCAGAATTATTTATAGTCATAGTTGTTAGGTGTTCTGAAAAGCTATTATCATCCCAGCCATCCCAATTTTCGACAAACTGCCCATTACTATCGAATTTCTTTATTCTTTGATCGGCGTGATCCACTATGTAAATATTATTCAAACTATCTGTTGAAACATTAACCGGAGCTATAAGGTCAGTATTGTTTATACTGCTTAGAGCAAAATCCTCAATATAATTTCCTTCTGCATCAAATTTTTGGATCCTATGATTGCCGCTGTCTACTACATAAAGATTACCGGCAGTGTCGATATCAAATGCCAAATTTCCTACATCGCTATTATCAAACTCGCCCTGTTCATCTCCTTCTACTGCCTCGATAACGACTGACAGTAAATTTCCGTTTCTGTCAAACTTTTGAATCCTGCTAAATCCTTGGTCGTAGTAGGAAGAAACATAAACCTGATAATTATGCTGATTGACAACAACCGTATTCATTAGTCCAAATTGTCCGATTTCATTTTTTGCTGTTCCCCATTTTGTTAAGAAAATTCCGTTATTGTCGAATTTTTGCACACGACCTTGCCCACCCGAACTACATAAACCTTCGGCAACATACACATTTCCAGATGCATCAACATCTAATGAATTCACGCATTGGAATTCTCCATTTCCAGATCCATATGAACCCCATTGCGTAATAAAGTTTCCATTCCTATCAAACTTCTGAATACGTGAAGCATAATCAGCAATGAATACATTACCATTATTATCAACCGTAGTATCAATAGGGATCCAAAAACTTCCATTACCGTCTATATTATCCGGAGCTTGATTGCTTTTACTTCCCCAAGAGGAATAGTACTGTAATTGTGACTGGTTGGCATCTAGCGCGACTTGACCATAGCCACTCGTCTTGCCATATTCAAACCCCCTACTCAAGATACCAGTTGCAGACGTTTTACCCGAAGTACTTACACTACTACTAGTAATGTTCGAGGCGTCTCCAGTATTCACAAATGGAACGTTATTGTTAATGCCTTGATTTTCGCTATATGAACCTATGAAAGTAGGGTATCCATTTACATTTGTCTTCCATATAGAATTAAAATTCCATTGATTCATTGGTGAATTCGTAGAATTCTCCTTGAAGTACCCCGGCTGTATGTCGCCTTGATTTACTGATTGACAATCATTTACACTAATCGGTTGCTCTTCAATACTCTGCTCAATACTCAATTGTTGGTCTTGTACAATACTTAATGTAGCGTCAATAACGTTCCCACAGTCTGGCAAGGTTGTCTTTGCTTGATCGAAGTAATTATTATTCAGCTCCGGGTCACTGGCCATAGTAAAGCTAACTTCGTCAGGACTATTTAATATCATACGTCTACCGAGACTTGAGGAGTATACCCCATCACTCTCTAGTTTACGTACAGTAGAATTGGCATTATCTAGTGCATAGATAGCGCCGCCTCCTGCTGATGCTATACCAGAGATTGCCGATACCGAGTTACTTTGCCCAAATGGCAATATAGTGGGGATTGGTATATTCATCGTATACTCAGCCAAGTCCCATGATGAGACTACTAAACCATCCGCACTAAAGATACGTATAAATGATCTATTAGAAACGAATATTCTACCATCATCACCTACATCAATGCGAGGAAACGCACCGCCAAAGTAATCTCCCTCACTCTGACCTTGTGAAACCTGCCATTCCGTTGTTTTATTGCCACTCGAATCATATTTAACAACCACTGAATGTGCTTGATCATAGATATATATACTACCACTGTCATCTGTTGCAAGGGATACTATCCCTCCATTGCCAAATGATCCATTATCAGTGTTTTCGCCTGTCCATGAGCTTAGTAAGTTTCCAGAATTATCAAACTTTTGGACTCGACTTCTAGTTGAAGGACTCGTTGTGTAATCGCTTACGTAGATACTGTTGTCGTTTCCGATAGCAATATCAAATGGTGAATATATCTGACCCGTATCAAAACCGAGTGACCCCCATTGAGAAATAAGACTACCATTCGAATTAAACTTTTGTATTCTACCATTGCCACGGTTTAACACATAAATGTTATCCCCGCTATCAATGGCAATGCTTGAAGGGGTAGAAAATTGCTCTTCTTCAGATCCAGATGCCCCCCATTCGGTCACGTAACCCCCAGAGGAATCAAATTTTTGAATGCGACTATTGCCACCATCCAGCACATACAAGTTACCTTGGCTATCACTGACTACATCATTAGGTGATGAAAATGCGGTCTTAGAATTTGAGTAAAAATTAAATTCATAGTCAGGCAATAAGCCGAACAATGCGCCCTTACGACCAGACGAACTGATAAGTCCTGCTGAAAAACTATTTTCAATTTTATAGCCAGGGTCACTCTCGCCAGTTGGAGCCCTATCTAGATAAATACCACTCAACCCTCCGCTTATTCCTTTTACGCTTGAAGTAATCAATTCCACATTCTTTCTTATGCTTGCTTCGAGTTCTGGAGATATATAACCATCTGGAGATTCGTTTAGTCCATTATTTAAAAGTTCTTCAGTATCAAAATTAACTCCCCCAGCCTCGGCAACAATGTTACCTGATGTATATGAATTTAGTATACTCGCGTTCACGCCGATACCTAAAATACCACCGGCTATACCACCAAAATTGACGACAGGGTTTTCAGGAAACTCAAATTGTCCGCCATCTGGAACATCAAGAGGGGGGATGGATGGTAGCTGCAGGGTCATCATTTTGGAAGTTACATTACCCGAAACATACGCATTCTTTACGGTAACCTTGCCTGGCCCCACAATATCACTGATACCAGGAATAGCTCCTATATTCTGGCTCGTGATTAATAGAAATATAGCATCCAGATCAACGCTTGCCCCCACCGTCGTGCCAATCATGCCCCCAGCTATAATTGGTGAAGAAACATTTCCGGAAACATAACTTTTTTCTATACTTGCATCTGCAGACGCCAACACACCCATCAACCCTCCACCTACACCCGCACTAAATGTTAAATTAGTAGGCCACGCCTGCTCTACTGCACTGGGGTCAATAGTAGAAGTTGCGATATCTACTGATCCTTTTATTTCGGCATTATATATCGATACATCTGATGCATATGATAAACCAGACAATCCACCAGCTAAGGTTAAGCCATTACTTGCGGTAATCGAACCAGTACGTTCAAATCCGTCAACAATTGCTGCGTCATTAAAGAAGAATCCGTTTGATCCACCAACAAAAGCGAATGCATCTGCGTTAACGTCAATATCTCCGTGGCTTTCACTGTCATAAATTCCAACATACCCACCGAATCCTGATGCATCACCCATGTATCCGCCCGACGTCCCAACCAATCCACCAACATAGCACCCCAACGTACACTTCGAGTCCACAGTTAGATCGACGTCACTCTCTGAGCTTTCAATAATTACTTGTTCTGCAGAAGAAAGCGCAACGAGACCACCCGCAGCTGCCATACCAAGATCGCCACCTTCATTAGAAATATTTATCGAGCCTTTCGCTGAGCTATTTACTATGGCAAGTTTTCCGCCCATAGTCAATTGAGCTCCGACTACACCACCTATAGCAGAAAGATTTGCCCCCAAATCAGTAATGTCCTCATGCTCACTGCCGTATGTTATTGTTGCTTGTGAATCTGCAACCTCAATACTGCCATATGACGCACCGATAATCCCACCAGAAATAGCAATTCCTCCTACATATTGTTGTGCGTCGTCATCTTTCCTACAATCATAGGAGATCGTTGTATTTGCTCTTTCTACTTTTATAAACGACCCCATAACAGGTCCGACTACCCCTCCAGAACCCAAACAGTTAGGAAGTCCAGTAAGATTTACTATTGAATCTCTAATAATGATATCTGGACTTGTGCTCGGTAAAGATCCTGAGAAAATTGGCGACCCCGATCCAGATACAGCACCAGAATAATCTCCAGCAAATCCTATTATTCCCCCGCCAAAGATATTACTATCGCTAACCTCCTCTTCTTGAGGGAATGTTCGACTGTAGCTATTTCCTTCCAAGAAAGCTGGCTTTACGTCATTATCATTTTCTGTTCCATCAATCCTCCCCGAATAGGACAAATCTGTACTGAACTCTTTAATTGCCGATTGACTTACTCCATCCATGGCATAAACTAACGGGTTCGCACCATCTAAAACGTCATCATAAAATCTAAGCTGTTTAACATTACTCACTTGTGGTGAAGTAGCCGACGATAGTACTTGACCTTCTGTACCGTATCGCATCAGAGGCGTATAGTTAAATGTTACTCCACCTTCTGTGTATGATCCTTTTCCTGAAGCAGAAATATATATTTCTGGTGACTCCGATTGGGAAATCACAACAGATTTTGAGTTAGACTGAATATTGAATTCACGAACAAAATTTGTATTAGTATCGTAGATTTTCATCTTTTTGTTATTCAAAACGTACAACTTATTCAACGCATCAAACGCCATTAATTGAACATAGGGAGATTCTTCGTAGCTGTATCTTAATAGTTCATTCCCAGATCCACTAACTCCAAATGTCAACATATGCGTGCCTATAGCGCTGAACTTTTGAATTCGTCTATATGATGAATCTTGTGCATATCCATATATGTATATGTTATTACTGTTATCTACCGCAATTTGAGATGAGCCAGAAAGTTGCCCATCCCCATATCCTGATGACCCCCATTTTGAGACAAATGTTCCATTAGAATCGAACCTTTGAATGCGAGTGTTTCCATCGTCAAGTACATACAAACTGTTTCCAGAGCCAATAACAAATCTCAGATAACTAGAACTAAATTGACCATCTTCACTGCCCGAACCATTAGCTGGCCATGAATTTTCTCCATCACCACCTATGACATCAAGCAAAACACCTTCTGTGCTAAATTTTTGGATACGACTATTTCCAGAATCAGATACATATATATTATCCCACGAATCAATTTCTATTTGCATATTGCTACTGTTAGAAAACTTACCGGGAGCGCTAAAATATGCTACGTTCTGCCAGTCGCTAGTTTCCCCTGGCGCAACATCTGTATTACCCCAAGCTTGCATGAATCGTTTATTTGGCCCGTATTTTTGAATCATTCCATCACCAGCAACATAGGCATTGCCACTACTATCAAAATCAAAACTGTCACCCGAAAACTGACCTAAGCCAGCATCGCCGGTTAAAGATACCCCAACGACTCCACCAGCCATTTGCGATTGCACCTTTCCAGTTGAGCCACTGTTTCGTATCATGTTGTTCCCGGTTGAATCCGTATAGCCTACAACACCCCCTGCTGCCGAGTCCTCGCTTACGACCGTAACACTAGACTGAACATTCTCAATCAACCCTCCCTGACTCAAAATACCAACAACGCCTCCAGCAACTAAACCATCGGTTGATACATCTCCCGTAACACGAACATTCTTAACCGTTCCGTATCTTACGGCGCCGAACATACCCAAACTATTTAATGAACCAATGTTATCTTGCCGATTAATATGTAGGTTAGACACCAAGTATCCTTGCCCATTAAAGATACCCCTGAAAGGATACTGTACGCCATCTTCTTCATTAATTATTCCTATCGGATACCACCCCTCACCGTTTTCCCAGTTGATAGTTTCACTACAATCAATATCATTCAATTGAATAATATACGGAACTATGTCTGGCATGCCTAACTGCTCGTATTCTTCCTCTGGGATAGTCCCCCAACTTAGAGAATATTGCAAACCTTCACACGTGGTTGCACCAATACCTGTACGAATTTTTTGAGGCTCAGTATACACACCTACACCCATACTATTGATTGCAGCGACCCTGATTTCAAATTCTTCCCCTCTCATTATCATGGCGATTATCTCTGCGTAAGCTTGTCGTTCTTCAGTCGATAAAGTATTGCCATCAACTCCCTCCAAAGCACCAAGACCAAAATCAATGGTAGCCTCCTCCGCTAACGGATTACTCATAGTAAATGGAATCCAATCATCTTCTGTTAAGCCCCTGTACTCAACTTGATATCCAGTTATAGGGCCGCCAGTCTGTGGAACGTCCCAAGTAGCCTTTGGAACAGCCAGTCCAGACCCACCTATATTCTGACCAGCAATTTGTATTATCATTTCAGAAAGCACTAAGCCAACGTTAAAATTCTGAGGAGCACTTGGCACTTCAGAAAGAACAATCGACGTTTCGTCCGAATAATCACCCACCCCAATAGCATTGACCGCAGCAACCCTTATTTTATAGTGACCAGCACTTAATCCAGTTATGGTTGTTGACCTTACCGTAGAAAGACCGTCATTATATGTTGTCCATGTGCCGTTATCATTTGCTTGATATTGAATAATATAATCTACTATTGGACTGTGTCCTGTTGAGCCTGGCTGATCCCATTGAACATTAATACTTGTTGGTGACTCACTTGTGGCAGATAGATTGCGAGGCGCTCCAGGAATTGTTAGCACCGGAGGCTCAACCCCTTTAAATGTTGGGGCAGTATTTAGATTAGTCTTCCATATATTATCGAAATCCCATTCATTTAATGGCGGGTTGATAGAGTTATTATGAAAATAGTCTCCCCCTGTTCCGTCTGTATTAACAGCTAAACAACCTATGCCTCCAGGCTTTGGAAGGATCTGCATGTTGTTTAGGTCAATATATTCGCCTATACATTCATTCACTTCGATATTTGTTTGATCATAGTAATTATTAATAACAGGGGGTTCTAATGATTCATTAGTAGCAACTGCGCCAATTAGGGAACCTTCGGCATGCAATAACATTTCTTGCCCGATATCATATTGTATTTTTCCTGTCGCAAAAGAATTTTGCAAAATAACTGCATCCGATGCAACAATCATTCCTGCTAATCCACCAACTGAACGCATTAAATAGGATACATTATTATCAGTAATATCAACTGCCGAATAAGAATTTTCTATCAACCCCCCTTGTTGTCCAACCAGACCACCGACAGCCATCATTTGGCTACTGACACTACCTATAGTTATACTCCCCTCGGCGTAGGAATTTTGCAATTTTGATAAATTAGCTCCTATCAAGCCCCCTGCAATCAGTATGTATGTTTCTTTAGTGGGCGTGATGGTCGTTTCGAGGTTAGAATACAATTCCGTATTTGGTGAAGCCAAATCAAACTCTGATTCTCCGCCAGACAATGATGACATCCCCACAACACCACCAATAAACGTATGTTCCGCTAATAATCCTCTACCCCACTTGGCCAGGAAAGTACCGTTGTTATAGAATTTTTGAACACGGTAGTTTTGGGTATCTACCACATAGACGTTGCCGGAAGAGTCGGTGGTGATACCGGTAGGGCTATTAAACTCTCCATCAGCAGAACCATTACTGCCCCACTTGGTTAGGAAGGTGCCGCTAGAATCGAACTTTTGGATGCGGTTGTTGCTAGAATCGGTTACATAGACATTGCCGGAAGGGTCGGTGGTGATGCCGCGAGGATAGCTAAATTGACCATCATCAGAACCTTGACTGCCCCACTTGGCTTGGAAGGTGCCGTTACTATCGAACTTTTGGATGCGGTTATTGCCAGAATCGGCTACATAGACATTGCCGGAAGGGTCGGTGGTGATGCCGCGAGGATAGCTAAATTGACCATCATCAGAACCTTGACTGCCCCACTTGGCTTGGAAGGTGCCGTTACTATCGAACTTTTGGATGCGGTTATTGT
>CAZTWB010000001.1:0-33527 GCA_964617035.1 uncultured Candidatus Saccharibacteria bacterium | reverse complement strand
CCCCACTTGGCTTGGAAGGTGCCGTTACTATCGAACTTTTGGATGCGGTTATTGTTAACATCAGTTACATAGACATTGCCGGAAGAGTCGGTGGTGACTCCGGCAGGATAACTAAACTCACCATCGCCACCGCCATAACTACCCCACTTGGCTTGGAAGGTGCCGTTACTATCGAACTTTTGGATGCGGTTATTGTTAACATCAGTTACATAGACATTGCCGGAAGAGTCGGTGGTGACTCCGGCAGGATAACTAAACTCACCATCGCCACCGCCATAACTACCCCACTTGGCTTGGAAGGTGCCGTTACTATCGAACTTTTGGATGCGGTTATTGTCAGCATCGGCTACATAGACATTGCCGGAAGGGTCGGTGGCGATGCTAGTAGGATAGTTAAACTCACCATCTCTATCGCCATTACTGCCCCACTTGGCTTGGAAGGTGCCGTTACTATCTAACTTTTGGATGCGGTTATTGCCAGTATCAACTACGTAGACATTGCCGGAAGAGTCGGTGGCGATGCCACGAGGATAGCTAAGCATCACTTCTGAAGCGGGAGTTTCCAGTGCAACATTCCCCGTGACTGACAGCTTTTCCATCCTAGTATCTACGGCTTGTCCAATCATTCCACCCGAAACACCCTCGGCCAAACCTTGAATATTAACATTTTCTAGTTTAATGTTCGTTAACTGACTTGATTGCGCAAGACCAATTAATCCAGAAGCAGTTGAAGATCCGTCCCGAGAAGAAGACGAACCTACCATATTGTTATTTTCAAAAATAACGTCCTTTATATTGGCATTTTGAATTCCACCAAATACACCCACAACTGGTAAATTGTTAGCATTTTGATGCAAGTTTCTTACCGTATATCCTTGACCATCTAAGTTGCCTGTAAAGAACTCGCCATCCATGCTCATTATTGGGAAAAAACCTATTGGACTGTCACTGATAAATTCTTCTGGCAATACATCCTCCCAAGTCCATGTAGCTGATTCGGTACAATCGATATCGTTATCTAAAATATAATCCCCTGATAGATCACCCAGTTCAAAGGTGTACGGATTGATAAAAATACCCTGTAACTCTGCGCAAGATGAAATATGATACGTTTGAATCTGAAGAGTTGTAATTGTTATCACATCAGAATATGGTCCTGCTGTCTGGTTGTCGGAAATTGCCCTAACCCTAAAATCATACGAAACATTGGGCGACAAACCTCCTATCCGGCGAGATATATCACTAGCACTACCCGAATATTGATGAACTACCCATTCGCTACTGCTACTCTCTTTATATTCTACTTCATAACCATTAACTCCGTACATGAAGTCCCAGCTCAAATCAACATATTTGGTTCCAGATTCGCCAATTACGTTTGATGGTGGCGAACATACTCCATAATCATTATTTGTATAGGTCTGGTCTTCTCCGTAGCTAGTGCCATATTGATTTATTGCGTATGCCCTAAAATGATACTCTACCCCACATTCTAGTTGATTATAGTTTACCCATGTACTCATTGAGCTACCAAGCAAAGAGACACCTAGAGAGCCTTCATCTGTCATGTATTCAATGCCACTCTGTCCAATCACAAAATTTGAAGGCGTATATCCTCCGTCACTTCTATTAATTGTAGAAATGTGATTACCTACCGTATCATACTTAAATAAGCTCGCAGCACTTGACACATAGACTTCGTTATTATGAACAAATATATCCGTGGGATAATTCCAAAACTGACCAGGATTTGATCCTTGACTACCAAATTGCAGAAGATAATTGCCGGCACTATCAAATTTCTGAACTCGATAATTGCCGCTGTCTACAACGTATACGCCCGTAGATGAATCTATAGTTGCAAGCTTAAGCGGCTTTGATCCCCCATTATTAGAAAACTGCCCATCGCCATTGCCCGAGCTACCCCATCTGCGCATATAAGCTCCTGATGAATTGTACTGAATAATTTGAGTTCCCTCCACTACATAAATATATCCATCTGAATCTATCGCGATATCCTCTGGATAATATTCAATATCAGGCTGGCCTTGAGTATCATTTGGATACGTCGCAGAAAATGTTGATATAAAATTTCCACCACTGTCAAATTTTTGAATTCTTTTATTATATCTGTCTGAAACGTATACACTATCTTGGGAATCAACAGCAATGCCAGATGGCGAAGAAAACTGACCTTGACCAGAACCACTTGAACCCCACCTAAACATCAACTCCCCACCAGAGCTTATTTTAATAACTTGATCTCTGACACGATCTACCGTATATACTGACCCATCACCACCTAAAGCTAACGCATTCGGCAATCCCGGCCACCCACCATCTGGGGGCTGCTTACCCAAATTATAAACAAAACCACCATTGCTATCAAATTTCTGAACTCGATGATTTATAGAATCGCTGGCATACATGACGCCAATGGGGCTAACAGCAATGCCTTGCATTGACTGAAACTGTCCATCGCCATCACCAAAACCATTACCATACGTAGCAATATCATTCCAATTACTATCAATTTTATAAATATTGTTGTTACTACTTACATATATGAATCCTGCGGTATCAAGTGCTATGGATAATGGATTGTAGATGTGTTTTACTTGCAATATTTGTCCGTTACTTACGTCAATTTTTTGAATCGCATTATTGTAAGGCTCAACGATGTAAATATCACCAGTTTGACTAAGTATTAAATCTTTGGGATGACTTAATCCTCCGCTCCACTGTGAAACATAACTACCAGAGGAATCAAATTTTTGAATGCGATGATTATAGCTGTCTGCAACGTAAATATTACCGGTTACATCAACAGCAATACCCAGTGGCCCTGAAAATTCTCCATCTCCAGACCCTGATTGTCCCCATTTTGTCAAAAAATTACCGTTGCTATCAAATTTCTGAATATTATTATTACTCGTATCTGTAACATATACGTTCTCAGACGAGTCAACAGCAATACCTTGAGGCTGATTAAACTCTCCTTCACCAGATCCAGCTCTTCCCCATTTTGTCAAAAAATTACCGTTGCTATCAAATTTCTGAATTCTACGATTATGCATATCTGCAATGTAAATATTGCCAGACTGGCCTACTGCGACATCAACTGGTGCATTAAATTCTTTATCCCCATTACCATATCTAACCCCCCAACTCTTTAGTTGTGAATATGTATAAAGAGATGTGTCACCCTGAATAGTCTGCCCATAATTCGTATCAGTTCCATACTGGAATCCCCTTTCAATAATACCTTCTGGGTCAGTTGATGCGTTAAGTCGCAATGCCCAACTTTCTTCAGATAGATCACGTGAACCAATCATTGGACCATCAGCGGCATTACTAAATGTTCCCATATATGCTAGAACCGACAAAGAGACAACAACAAGAAACAAATAAAAACTTATCCAAAATGGAGTTGGTAGACCATTAATTAGTTTTTTTATCTTCAAAATATTATCTCTCACTATCTAATATACCGTTCATTTTAAACCACTCAAGCTTATTTGCCTAGGAAATATATTTGATAAAACAATTCCGAAATGCTTTAAGTTTCATCAGAAATATTCTGATATTAATGTTGTTTTTTTTATTCGTTAATAATGATACGAGTAGCAGTAGGTTCGCTCGCAGATTCATCAAGAAATATCGTAGCTCGAGTGCCATTCTTGATCGCTGTTACCGATACTGGTTCAGATCGTCGAGATATTTGAGTATCTTTTGTTATTTTTACAGTTTTGCTTTCACCGTTTGTGGGATCGATAGTTACACTACTCTCTGAGATCGCAGACACCTTGCCAGTAGTGGACCGAAATGGATTCGAAATATTCCCAAGTAAACTATTAAATCCACTCAATCCTTGTGCAACGGCAGCGTCTTTGCGTCCAATATCTTGACCAATTTTATATCCCACTCCAAACACCGAGAATAATAGTGCAAGCTCTGCGATAACAATTAGCATAATCAACAGCGCACGTTTACCTAGCAACGGACGACGCTGCTTGTCTGTACTACTGCTATTCTCATTTATTATTGTATGCGACATATTTTACCCCCATTAATATATAAACATAAGTATATCACATGAAAGATATCCGGTTTATTTGCGTTTTTGAACCATGAATGTAATACGGTATGAAAACATTGGTATTGTGACTACTTTTATGTGATGCCAGAAGGTGTATTTTACATTTGGATCAATTGCCTGCAAAGGTCGCTTGTGGTGTAGCTGATCAATTTTTAGCCACAAAACAAGAAGTAGCAATGGCACCCCTATAGCAATAGCCGTAACAACCAGCACCCCAGAGGAAACACTGGCGTTATCTGCCTGAGCAATTATTTGTAAAAAAGTGGGGGACATACAACAATAACTATACCGTCTTTTATGTTTTTTTGCTCATTTACTTTCGGTACTTAGGATCCCGAGCAATTCTTGTGTTGTTTTGCAAGACATCAATTTTTCTCGCAACTCTTTTGCTCCATTAAAACCCTGAATATATACCTTGCAGAATTTATTTAGGGTAGGTACGCGACGCTCATTATTAGTCCAAGTTCTTGAGAATAATTCTACATGTTTACGGTACAGCTCGATTCGCTCACTTTTTGTAACTGAATTCCAATCAGAATCTCTCATAAAAACTTTTGGATCATTAAAAATGCCTCGACCTATCATAATGCCATCTAGATGAAACTTACTAGCCAATCGTTCACCATGCTCTCTAGATACAACATCACCATTACCCACCAACAGCGTAGAGGGGGAGGTTACATCACGTAAATCGGTAATCTGTCTCATTAGATCCCAATGCGCCGGAACCTTAGACATCTCTTTTGTGGTTCGTAAATGAATAGTTAACATGTTAAGTTTATACTTAAATAAGTACTCTATCCAACTCATATCTACTGTTGTAAAACCTACACGTGTTTTTACTGAGACAGGGAAGTGGCCTCCAGCCGCCTCCTGAACTGCCTGTATGATATCCTTTGCTAATTCTCTATCCTCAATCAATGCACTACAGCAACCATTTTTTACCACCGCTCTGTCTGGGCAACCCATATTAATATCGACTCCATCATACCCCATAGCTATAATATCTTTTGTAGTTTTGTAGAAATTATCTGGGTTTTTGCCCCAAATTTGAGCAATAATTGGATGCTCTCTATCTATAAACCTTAGCTTCGGCAATAACTTATCTCTACCAGGACTCTGAAGACCATCAACATTTACAAACTCTGTGAAAAACAAATCAGGAGGCGCCAAACCAGCAACCACCTGGCGAAATACAGTATCAGTTACATCATCCATTGGCGCCAACACAAAAAACGGCTTTGGAAGTCTGTTTAGCTTATTGGTCATTATCCAAAAATGGTTGATACTTTAACAATTCACGACCCAACTGATCTCTTGTACTCTGCACAACAATCCTTCGCTTATACGCATACCTCCTGGCCATCGGTGCATATCCTCGCCAATAGCTATACCTTTCTTTATGCAAACCAAACAGCTGATACTGCAATGCCTTTCGTGATTCTATATACTGTCTTTTTGTCCAGCCGCCAGTCGTAGCAACAACATTCAATGCGTCAAATATAGCATCTTCTGCGTTTGTAATTAATGGGGTCATGCGTCCTACGGAATAATGAGCGTAGTACCCTGTGCCTCGAGCTGAGAATATTTCCTTCTCTATTAGTCTTAGTGAAGACTCCTTAACTTTAAGGTGATCTAATAGTTTGTTGGTTCTGTTTAACTGACTTGTTAGTGCATGTCCTGATGCCCGTTTGGCGGCCTTATCTACGTCTTCCTTATTTGGATCATTTTGCCTAGCATTCTTCACTCCAACGGATGCCGTACTGGCAATATGAAGTGGACTCTTTGTTAAAATTCGATACTCGTCTGCAGGAAATATGACTGGTCCACGCGCAGTATCAATCTCAAGATCCGTCATTCCTTCCGGAACGTACAACCCCGACTCCAGAACAGCTGGCTTTAGAAATTCCATAAACCTATGGTCAACATCAGCCACATCAAGATGCCTTGTCTCTGCAATGTACTTAATTAGTCCACTGGTGGCGATCCGTTTTGTGGAATCAATATCAAGTTCTGGATGTTTTAGTGGTGTTGGTTCAAACTCAAACGAACCTTGACCGGGAATTGTTGCCATAATTTACCAATCCCAGTTACTTTTACCAGGTCTCGGCATTTCTTTTGGTTTCCTTGACTTTCTTGCACCCACGCCGTTTGATAGTCTATCTTTTCTGGCTTGCTCATTCAGTGCATGAGCTTCTTCCTGTGTTAACACTAAATGTTCGCCACTATCTGATTTTGCATTTGCTCGACGACGAATATCTGCGTCATCTGCGTTATCTGCGTTATTATATTCTGGATGCTCAACTTCTAATTCAGCCTTATTCTTATATATGGCACTAAAATCAGAGGATATCTGTGTGCTAGGAGCCACAATATCACCTTCTTCATTCTGTTCCCAGCCAGTATTGCCATTATATTTTTCGCTCATATCAAATATTATACCATGCTTTCAAATGTTTTGCACAAAGTAAAGATAACACCCCTAGTAGCAGGGGTGTTATCTGTAACACTTACGTTAAGCTTATTAGCCCTTTTTAACAGTCAAGAAACCATTTCGTGGGTTTTCATTAACTGTGTATCCGTCTGGCAAATCTGTGCCTTCTGGTCGTTCGTCTTTGCTAAAGTAGTAAATTCGTTGTTGTTTGCCACCGCGCAATGTAACTTCTTTAGTGTTTAGGTAGTATGTTACGCCTTTGCTGTTCGTGTGCTTGTAAGCCATTTATTCTTCTCCCTCTTTAGGTTTACATTAGTACCCCTAACATACTCTGTTACCTTTGGTGTTGTCAACTATTTTTTCATCTAAAACTGCACATACTACAGCGACTAAAGGGCATAGCCGGAAATAAACAGAGGTGGCTATAATTTTTCCCTGATAAACGAAGTTGTACTGTGTATAATTTATACAACGTTTACGCTTATCTAAATATCTTTAACCATGGCCTTAAACCAGCGTTCTGTTAGGAAGCGAATCAAAAATAATGCCAGGAATATTCCCGACAGCAACAAGCTCCAGCCAGCTAAATCTGGTGACCATGCAGGGCTCACAAAATCAAACTTAAATAATGCGTCAGGAATTTTAGATACTTCATTGTTTGCGCTATGATCAGCTATGTATTGCTGAACGCACGGTACCCTACCTTCTCGTAGTGACCCCTGACCAAAACGTTGCTCACAGTATGCTTGAGCGTCAGAATAGACTTGATTACTGTCTGCAGACTTTTTTTTCTCTGCCTCTACTAACCGCTCGTATCGATATTTTAGCTGTATAGGCTGTTGGGTGGCTCCATTTGAAAGTCCAGCATTCATATGGGCATAAATATGCTTACGAAGTGTACGAAGAGCAGACTCAACATCACCATTTTGCTTATCTGCCTCGATAACTGCTTCTCTTAGCTCAATTGACTTTAGATTATTTTGTCTAACAGCTGCACCACCAATTATTAAAAATATCACAAACAGACCAAAAAAATACCACGTATTAACTAGCTCAATACGTCTCCAGAGTTGCTTAAGATGACGTTTATTCATATCTCTTATGTTAAACCTTTTTGGTCTAACCTGGTAGACTAAATGTATGCATATTTTCTTTTCTGCGATTGGTGGAACAGCAATTGGCCCACTAGCCTTAATTGCAAAACAGGCTGGCTATCAGGTTTCTGGGTCAGATAAACAAGATTCTGATTATATTAAATACCTAAGAACTCATGGTGTTGATGATATTCATATCGGACAAAGTAAAGAGCAGATAGACCAAGTTAATTCAATAAATCCAATTGATTGGTATGTTTACTCGTCGGCGGTAGCTATCGAAAATCCAAATTCACCAGAATTTCAATTTATAAAAGAAAAACATATTAAGTCAACTAAGCGTGATCAATTGTTGAATCATATTATCAAAGAAAAAAACCTCAAACTAATTGCTATTGCTGGTACTCATGGAAAAACCACCACCACAGCTATGGCTATTTGGGTACTAAAACAACTAGAAATTCCGGTAAGTTATTCTGTTGGCGCAAAAATAAGCTTTGGTGAGATGGGTGAGTTTAACCCCAATGCAAAATATTTTGTGTATGAAGCAGACGAATTTGATCGTAATTTTTTGAACTTTAAGCCTCATATTAGTATTATTAGCGGCATTGATTACGATCATCCTGATATCTATCCTACGCGTGATGAATATTATCAAGCATTCGGGCAATTTATTGATCAATCTTCCACCACTTATATTTGGAAAGAAGATGCAGTAAAACTAAATATTAATTCTTCGGATAAATTGTTTGTCCTAAACAAAGAAAATTGCGCAAGCATAGCTCAAGAGTTACCTGGAAAGGTTAATCGAGAAGATGCTCAAATTGTAGCCAACGCATTGTCTCGCCTTGAAGATTCACACGACATAATGCAGTTGTCTGATGTACTCAATGAGTTTCCGGGTGTATCACGCCGTTTTGAAAAAATATCACAAAATATTTATAGCGATTACGCCCACACCCCAGAAAAAATACGAGGCGCGATCCAAATAGCCCAAGAAATGGCGGACAATAACTTTGTAGTAGTTTACGAAGGATTACACAACACCAGACAGCACTTTATCAAACAAGAACTTAAGCATCTTTTTGATGATGCTAGCAAGGTCTACATTGTCCCTAGCTACCTAGCACGAGAAGATGAGTCACTTGAGCTTCTTACTCCACAAAAACTTTCAAAACTTCTAGCAAATCCAGATAATGCAGTACCTTCAGAATTAAATGATGATCTCAAAACTATGATTTCTCAACATGTGAAAAATGGTGATTTAGTGCTTTGTCTCAGTGCTGGAGGCGGTGGATCGCTTGACGAATGGCTCCGCCGAGAATTTTAAGTTTTAGTGGTCTTATCGATTATCACCCGCCCCTTTGGTTACTCCACGTTTTTTGCGATCAGCTAGTTTTGCAATATTTAGTTCCATAACTTCATTAAGTGACAACCCTAAGCTATGAGCCAATAAAGCTACATACCAAACGACATCACCAAGCTCTTTTTTTATTTCTAGCTTATCATCTTCCGTTATCTCACCATCGTTATAAGCAACTATTTTCTTCCATTTCTCAATAACCTCACCCGCTTCGCCAGCAATACCCATTGCCCATATGGTTTTATCCATCAATGGATCTTTATTAAAGATTGCCGTTGTTAGTGCTTGCTTTTGATATTCATCAAATGTCATGATCTATAACCTCTCCTGTTTGTTCATTTATTCTAGTCTTGCCTTGGCGCAATATCTCTATAGCATCATCAACTACCCGAATCACCGTTGATGGTTGGCCATTATTTGGTCCTCCATCGACATAAAAATTAACTTTATTACCAAAATATTGTTTCGCCTCGTCAATATTAGTAGCTGGAGGTTTTCCCGGCGCGTTGGCACTTGACGTTAACAATGCCCCTGTTACGTTTAATAGCTTCATTAGTCTAGGATCGTTAGGTATTCTTACAGCTATTGAAAACTTACCTTGGTGCAAATACGACAAATTTGGGCCAGTAGGAATAACCGCACTCACCGGCCCTGGCCAATATTTATTAACTACCTGAAGATACCTTCTTTTTAGGCCCAACTCAACCAGCTGATCTATATTTTGAGCTATTACAGTGCCCGGCTTATTTTCTCTGTCCTTTAATGCATACAGTCTATTAACGGCATCAACATTATTTGCTTTGGCCACGATCCCATACAACGTATCTGTTGGCAGCACACCAACACCTCCATTTAGGATCGTATTATAAACTTCTTCTATCGCTATAAAATCTTTTGACACTTTAGTGTATTATACATATAAGACGATGTGGGAAACAGCAATTAATAATTTAGGAACAAGAATTAATGAAGTCTGGCATTTGTTAGTTGACTGGACTTCAGCACACTTAATACAAATATTGATTATTGTTATTGGTGCCGAAATACTATTGCGCGTTTTAAACAAAACTGTCAGTCAGGTTCTTCATAAACTAACATACCGTCCAGACCTATTTCCTACAGACGGAGACCGTAAAAAAAGACTCAAAACTCTTGACAGCCTAATCAACGCTGGTCTGCGATTAGGTATTTTTATAATTGCCACCGTCATGATTATTAGCGAGCTAGGCATTAATACTGCTCCGCTGATTGCAAGCGCAGGTGTAATTGGTGTTGCTTTGGGTTTTGGTGCCCAAAATTTGATTCGAGATTTTATGAGTGGTTTCTTTATCATCACAGAAAATCAATATCGGGTCGGTGACACAATCGAAATTACTACAAATATTGGTGCAGCAAAAGTGTCTGGCACTGTCGAGGCTATAACTATCAGAACTACAACATTGAGAGATATAAACGGCAGGATTCATCATATACCAAACGGGAGTATTATGATTGCTTCGAACATGACTATGCATTACGCTGGATTCAACGAAGAAATAGTCGTTGATAAAAAGACGGATATCGACAAGCTTGAACACATCATCAATCACGTAGGCGAAGAGCTAGTCTATGACACAAAAATCGGAGCAAATATTATTCAACCACCATATTTTGATCGTGTTGATGCCATTAACTCAAACGGAGTTCGAGTTAAAATATTTGGCAAAACTGCACCTGGTGAACAATGGAAAATCCGGGGAATCTTCTACAAAAAACTACTCCCTGCTCTAGAAAAGAATCACATTAAACTTGCATCCTCAGAAAACCTACCCAATTAGCTCGCTTACTACTTCAAAAAGTTTTCTGTGATATTTTGACTATCTTCAAATCTTGGACGAAACAATTCGTCTCGTTTCAATTTTTTTATTAATGTTGATCCAATGATAAAACTTGGATGCAATACGTAATCTACCTTGTGAGGTAACGGCTGTTCGGGGCGATCGATTCTAACCCCTAAGGTGCGATACCCTTTTCTTCCAAATACATATTTTGCTACCCCTACGTCAGCAACCGGTCTATCACCAATTATTACTACTTTATCCACAGATCTAGCGATATTGTCTGCCACTTTTTTAAACATGTCGCCTTTGTACCAACGTGCTTTATGTGCATAGATTGAAGCATCTGCGGTTAGCGTAGCATGCCTCTCTTCCATTAATTTTGCGTCTGGGCAAGCTGATACTAAAACTAAACTTCCTACTGATTCTAAAGCTGGCAGGACATCAGGATATGCATCACTAGTGCCGTGCTTAAACAATGCTCCATCACAGTCACTAATAACCGTTACTCCTTCTAAGGATGGCAAATCTTTTAGTGTTTCGATTTTTATATCATAAAATGACACAATGCTAATACTAGCACCTAATTACAGGAATTTGAATAATCTTAGTGAATATTACAATCCTAGATTACTATCACTGACGTCGTTAGACGGAAAATCCTGAGTGTCATTTTGTGAATTCAATTGTTGATCAATCTCTTCAACAGTCTGGTCAACACCATCTGGTGTCGCTGGAACCGTGGATGAATCAGTTGTTGTCTCTGTTGGCTGAGTTTCAACTACAGGTTGTGGTTGTGGCTGTGGCTGAGAAGCAGCTTTCTTGTAAACAGCCATGTAGTAATAAGCTCCGGCTCCTGATAAGCCAACAAATAATAGGACGAATAAACTAATTATTAATCCTTTCTTTGACTTCTTTGGCTTATTCATATTAATGTCCTGCTGGCTGATTTGTGGAGACTGATCGAACGTAGTATTCGTGTCCATACGTGGTCGAGTATACTCCATGGTTGCAGGTCTAGTTTGTTGACTACTGGGAGTAAACACTGTCGTAGGTCTAGGTTGTGGAGAAGGAGATGTTTGTGTGGGTCGCTGTATATCCATTACTGGTGCAACATTATTCTGTTCTTTATTATTGGGTTGCATCTGTTGTCCCTCCTGATGTAGGTGTTTGACCATTATCGGTCGCACTGCTCGCTTTTTGCTGGGTCAGTAAATCATCTTTGGTTTGCTTAAGGGTTGTTTTGATTACGTTGTTTACATACGCCCTTATGTCGCTAACTTCTTGTATTAATTTAGTGTAGCTTATCCTGGCACTCTCTAAAGATGCCTTCATTGCAAGAGGGTCATTTGCACAATCAGCATTCGCTGCATCTTCTGTAGCTTGCTTGAAAGCCTGAAGGTCTGTAGCAAATGTATCGGTTTTGGTTTTTAGCTCCTTGCTTTGAGCTTCTAAGTCTGTAGTAGCAATATTCTTTGCTTTTAGTGCAGTAGTTAAGTTTTCTAGTTTTTTATTGATCTTATCATAAGACGCAACGCGCTGTTCCTGAACCTTTCCGGCTTTTTCGCTAATAGTCTTGAGCTTAGATTGCGCAACGTCACAACGAAGTTTTAATTTGGTTAAGTCTGATTTTGTAGGTTGGGTTTGCAACTTTGCTTTGTACTGCTCAACCCTTTGCTGAAGAGTATCTTGCTGAGCCACAACTTGAGCATCAATAGATAGAGTCTGTGCCAAAAACATTGGTAGAACAACCATTACTGGCAAAACAATGAGTATAATTAGTGATTTAAAATATCTATTCATTAAATACTAGCTACCGTAAGCACTATTGTATCACAATGTCTCAACGATAACGAAGATTTATTTTGATTTTTTATGACGCCGTCCATGTACCATCAAAATTAGTGTGATGACTATCATCACCACACTAAGTAGAACGAGTCGAATAATCTTGCTGTCTCCAGCATTAGCTAAGTTTGTACTTGTTTGGTTTTGATAATTAGTAGTATTGTTATTTGTTGGTAATGATGAGACGGTGATGCTACTAGCCAAACTAAACTCACTAGTACTACCGAAGCCTGAAGCTGTAGTGCCGTCTATGGCAGTAGTGGTAGCAGATAGTACCTTGCCGGTTAGGTTAGTATTTGCTGGGAGCGTAAGATTAGCTATTTGATTGTTTCCTGGAGATACAGTGACGAAACCTAGATAGGTTTGTCCTTCACCATAGCCTGATGGATCAGCAGTGTCGTTCGAAAAGAACTCTATTCGGTATTGATTGGTAGGAGAATCCAGAGCATCTAGGTCAAAGTTAACACTTAAATTTAGGTTGTTCTGATCAGCGCTATTGATGACCGGGAAGTTTATTAGGCTATTGGAGCCTGTATCAGTGTCACCAGGGTCGTTAGCATCGGGGCCTAGATTGGTGTAGCTATTGAATACTCCATCTGGCATACCTAGCTCTACACCAGTATACAAATCGATACCTAACCCGCTATCTACTGAGTTATTATCATGTATAGAGTTACCCAATATAGATACTTTGTTTGCCTGAATAAATGCTGGCACAACCTGAAGGTCGCCGGACAATACGCTTATACCCATGTTGCCATGACCTGCAATTTCATTACTATCAGTAGTGTTGATACCGCCGATTGTGAGATTAGTGATATCACCGCTACTAACAATACCGTATGTTGGATTATTGCTTGCTATGTTACCGTTAGCCTGGACTCCAATCTTATTGCCGGCTATAGATATATCGTCTACGACGATACCAAACAATGATGCAGCGTTCAGTGATATATTTGCACCTGTTCCCGAGGAGAAATTATCATAGATTATATTACTGTCTATTAAACTATCTGAGCCACCATTAAGCCGAATGCCATACTGTGTATTAGTATGAATGATATTTCCGAATATGGTTAGTCCACTAGTAACATAGCTCGCCACTCCGTTCTGGGCGTTAGCAATAATACCATTGGTAAATAGCGATATATTATTTGATGTTGTGGATATATACACGCCGTCCAAGTCGTTGTTTTGGATGTTGTTAGTGGTTAGGCTGACGTCAGATGAGCCGTTAATCTCTATGCCGTTTTCGGTGTTGCCGTCGATTGTGTTGTACTCTATGTCCGTATTTGACGAACCGCTATTAACGCTCACTCCGTCCAGGTCATTATTCTAGATGGTGTTATTGGTTACGGTGGCACCAGTTGAGTTGTTGATCTCTATGCCGTTTTCGGTGTTGCCGTCGATCGTGTTGTCCTCTATGTCCGTATTTGTTGAGTTGTTGATCTCTATGCCGTTTTCGGTGTTGCCGTCGATTGTGTTGTCCTCTATGTCCGTATTTGACGAACCGCTATTAATATACACGCCGTCCAGGTCATTATTCTGGATGGTGTTATTGGTTATAGTGACATTGCTAGAGTTATTAACATTCATACCTTCACCCTGTTGGTTATATACTTCATTATCAATCACAGTTACGTTATCGGAGTTTGATACACTCACTCCGTTAGCGCCATTGCTAAAGACTCGATTATTTTGAATGGTACCGTTGGTATTCGTATATATACCAATCCCGTCATTAGACCAACCGGCGACATCATTGTTAATGATCTGGAAGCTATCTGAATCAGACAATCCAATCCCTCCTCCGTCACCTCCAGGAGCACTACCAACAACAGTTACTCCATCGTACGCTAGTCCAATATAGTTCCCTTCAATCAATAGGTTATCAGTGTTATGGGGAGCTATCCCAATACCTAAATTGCCAGAGATAACATTAATTGCTCCTGTCTGATTACCGCCAACAATGTGATTATCGCTATTATCTATCGAGAAGGCGCCCGCACCACCCGACTGGGCATTTGGCACAGCCGTCATGCCATCTTTACCAACCCCAACATAGTTACCCTGAAAGATCCACCCATCACCATTGCCGTTTGGAGAGGCGCCCGTCGAGGTGTTGCCAGAGATAATATTTCTATTTTCAGGATTAAGGCCACCAATTAATATATTGTCCGGATCCGGCGTTCCAATACAAACTCCACAATCATTTGCCGCCGCAGTCATGCCATCCGGCTCTGTGCCTAGATAATTACCATGTATTATTATGTCATCCGCTTCTGTACTAATTGCTTTTCTATTTACTGAATTGAATTCATTAATAATTAATCCTCGCACTACTGTGTTATTTGAAGCAGCCCTGAGTCCGTCCGCATTACCCGCTCCACTCCCATCAATCTCTATAAGTAAGATTCCGTTTAGGGGGTTTGGGGCTACTGCAGTGTTAGCTTGAGCTCCTGATTGTGAATAGCCATTAATGATTACTGTATCGGTAATTACTGGCAATCCAGATGTAGGTTGAATGGTATAACCATTTTGTCCGCTATTGGTGAAGTCTGCTGTGCCGGTAATATTGAAGTTTATTGTTTGAGTTCCGGCTGTAGCATTTGATTCTTCTATAGCTGCTCTTAGAGTACAGTTACCTGATCCATCATCGCAGATATTGTCGCCAACATTGCTATCTGCTCCATCAGTCTTACTGTCTACAGTTATGCCATTACTAAAGTCATTGTCAGAAGCATCGACAGGTGATTTAGTTATAGCCAATAGCCCTATTAGTGATATAGCTAGTATAGAAATACTTAGTAGTGTTGTATTTAGTGTTTTAGTTTTATTGAATATGTAGTTGTTCATTGCACTCACGCTTATTAGTATTTATGGCAGTTTAGTAATTAGAACTAGCTATATAAGACTAACTATCTTACATAACTTAAATACATGTCTTGTTAAATAACTTACTTAATACTAGCATTAACGGGATGAGGAGTAAAGACTGCTTTTTGGGTAAAGAAAGTAATCTGATTTACTTAACGGTAATAATACCAACGATCGATGCCACTAGTTTTGGTGACGTCTCTGATTTTCTTTGCCTCTCCACTATCTAAACTAATGGCATAGTCGGCTGATTCCTGATCGGTACTAATGCGATATATGGTAACTTTATCGCTCAGCCAAAGAATTGGATACGTTAAACCACTTTGTGTTTTTATAACTTTATCTTCTTTTGAATTTGTGTCGTATGTAAGCAGTGCGCCCTTGCCATCCCGCTGATCTATCCAAAGACTCTTCTTTTTCTCTGGCCCATCAATATATACTCTTGTGATTTGGCTTACGGGCGGTCCGTTTGAGGCGAGAACCTTGCCACTAGTTAAATCATACTCGTACCAGTCTTTATCTACAGAAAACATTAGAGTGTCGTAGTCGGTTCTAATAATATTCCAGACCTCATTATCAAATAACACCCTCTGGTCTTCACCTTTGCTACTAACCTTGAAAAATCCCTTTTTGGATTCTTCGAATGCTGATGAAGGAGCATAGTATATGTCGTCGCCAATCATTAATAAATCATTAAAATAATTGCTCTGAGCAATTTCCTTGCTTTGACCGGTGTCAGAATTATAAGTCATCAGTCTGTGCCGACCAGGAGTGGAGGCGCTAGCTCCATCAGCAATTTTGACATAAACAAGTTGATCGCCAGACCAACCTATCACTTGTATTTTTTCAGATTTAGTAATTGGCTCGGTGGAAACTGCATCACCCGTAGCATCAATTAGAGTCAAAGTGCTAAGCAAAAACCCATCTTTATTTCTAGTATTTTCACGAGTACTAACTAGTGCCGTCATATCTTTATCGGCATTTGGCACTAAACTAATGTCATCTGTTTCATAGCCTGTACCGCTAAGCAATAATTCTTCATTCTTGCCATCTAAATCTACTTTGTACACATCATACTTACCCGACCTTTTGCTGACAAATATATGCTTCCTGGCTGGAACCATTAAAATTTCTTGGGCTTCTTTAGATTCGGTTTGTTGATTGATTTCTTCACTTCTTCGACCATCGGCATTGATTGTGATTTTTATCGTATCCTCTCCTGGTTGATCAATGGTTAATACCGCCTTGCCATTTTCATCTGAGAAGGCGCTATATTCACCACTCACAGCTTCTGCCTTCTCTATTGGCTTACCAGATAGATAGTCCTTAACTTCGAAGGTATATTGAAGGCCAACTGGTTTTACACTTTGCTCGCCCAAGGGATTACTCCCCCAACCGATAGTAATATCAGAAGTACTCACTGCAAAAGCTCTCTTGTGAATTATGAGTTTTGTGTTTCCTAATTTTAAGTTTTCGAGCTTGGCTACTCCTTCTTGTCCGGTCTTAGACTCCACACTACCAATCTTTACACTAACGTTTTTTAAAGGCTGTCCCGTGCTACTATCCAGTACCCTTATGGATGCCGAACTACGTACTCCAACATTATTAAGTACAAAGTATCTTGATTGTGGTAAAATTGCCAAAATCATAACAATCACAGTAGAACCAATAATTATACCCCAGCGCTTTTTGGGATTTCTCCATAAATCTTTTATAAACCTAGTGATCTTATTGCTAGATTTAGGATCACTAGCTTCAGTATCTTCTTTTAGGTCTGTCGATTCATTCAAGAACCCCGCTTGGTCATCTAATAACTGGCTATTTTCTTGAAGCTCAATATCCTCAATGTCATCTTCTAGATTTATCTTATCTTCGTCTTTTTGATCTTGCATATATTCCTCTAACGTTTATTATACCAAATCCGCTAGACCACAAACCTGGTAGTTAGGCGGTATATGTTTTTACGTCACGGCCATTCTTTACAAAGCACTGATCATCGTTTAGGGGCTGTATTGTGTGACTGGGATTTTGAAGCTTGACGCATTCAGCTATACCGTTATATGCAGGATCAGGACTATTGTTATGTGGAACAATTATTGTATCAATTAATCCTAGTCCTTTATTTTGATGTTTTTTAGATACCTCGTCTACGCACTCAAAACCACGCATACTTGGACCAGCTACCACTGCTCCTGCACTTTCGCCAATATACACCTGTCCAACATCTAACAGATCTTCAACTACATGATCAAAGCCACTTTTTCGCATAGCCGATAATAAATCAAAACTGTTACCACCAGCAACATACAGATAATCAAAACTAGCTAGATGGTTTCCCAGTTTGCGTGGATTATTGTATTCTAGTAAATCTACTAAGACTGTATTTTTTAGGCCTGTCTTTGCTAAATCTAACTGAAGAGCATTAAGCTTTTGTTCTCGTTCTTTTGGTTCTTTCCTGTCTTTTGCATTGGTGATTATTGCACCTTTTAGTTTTTTTGGTTTTTTATCAAACAGCTCGAATAATGGTTTTTCTACTGGAACCCTGTAAGAAGACAAATATAGCTTCATTATGGTGCCAACCGATTTATATCTCTTGGGAACAAGCTTGCTTCTTTAACGTTATTGAATCCAATAATTTTTTGGGTCAAACGCTCCAATCCCATACCAAAACCCCCGTGAGGTGGCATTCCATTTCTCATCGCAGTCAATAAAGGCTTGAATCCTGGGTCGTTTGGGTCACCTCCAGCTAAAGTCTTGAGTTGTTTAACGACAACCTCGTAACGATTTTCGCGCATACTGGCTGTTACAATTTCAATCCCTCTAAATAATAGGTCAACACGATCGGCAACTTTTGAATCTTGCTCATTAGCCTTATGATAAAACTTCATGTCGTTTGCTGGCCATTCAGTCACAAAGACCGCTTCACTTCCTAAGTTTTTCTTGGCGTACTCGCATATCCATCGCTCTTCATCGGGACGTAGATCCTTCTCGCCAACAGTATTTTGTCCGGTGGCTTTGGAATATTTTTCGTGAATTTCAGCCATTGTCAGTGACGGAAAACTTTTTGTAAGCACAGGCTTATTCGCGTTCCACCTCTTAAGTTCAACTTCAAAATTTTGCCAAACATCATCAACAACACCGTTAACTAATCCACTTAAAAATTCTTGCAGATCATTTAGGTTGATAAATCCCATCTCTCCGTCAACGGATATGTATTCGGTCATATGTCGTGTGGTTGCGCTAGGTTCTGCTCGATAAACGGGAGCAATTTCATAAACTCTCTCAAAAACCCCAACCATCATTTGTTTGTAAAACTGCGGACTCTGTGCAAGTGTGGCAGTTTTTCCAAAATAATCTAACTTAAACACCTCCGCACCACCTTCTGTGGGTTCAGCTAATAGTTTTGGCGTTCTTATTTCGGTAAAATCATTTTTTTCAAAATATGAGCGAATACTTTTGGCTACCTGTGATTGAATTTTAAAAACTGCTTGTTCCTGTAAATTTCGTAGTCCAACTTCACGATTATCAAATAACGTATCGAGATGTTCTGATTTATGACTAAGTGGCTTATCGATTTCTATTGGAGGTTCCGATGTAACAGGCACCATAACGTTCACCTTGGGATTATGAAGTTCAGCACCTCCGGGGGCTCGTTCTTCCTTAACAACTTTGCCGGTTACCTCCAAAACTGTACCTATTTGCAGACCCCGTAGCTTTTCGACTTCTTGTTTATCTTCTACTACCACCTGAACCAAACCGGCGCGATCACGGATATTTATAAAATTAATTCCGCCCATGGCGCGCTTTTTGTGAAGCCAGCCTAAAATCGTTGCCTCTTTATTTATCTTTTCAGCTATTTTGTTGCTTAAAGTCCTCACAATTCCTCCTGTATTTAGGTTCTTACAATAGTGCTACTTAGGGTCTACAATAATCGCTTCACACGAGCGACCATCACCCCACAAATTTCTATTATTTTGTAATGTCAAATTCATTAGATTATTTATTATACCACCTCTGTAGGTTATTATCTACTGCTGGTTACTGTGTGAATGAGTTATTTGCTTTTGCTAGATTTATTGTCTGTCGTGCCAACAACTTCATTGTTAGCTTTGTGGTCTTGAATTGCTAAACGAGTAGCGACTGCACGCGGACTCTCATAATCATCAAATTCATCAAGAATTGGCTTACCGATAATCTGCTCTATGACGTCTTCCATAGTTACCAACCCAACTACTTCCTCAAAACCGTTTACCACCAAAAACATGTGATGGTGAGTCTTAATAAAGGCCTGTAAAACATCGCTAATACTGCTCTCGTCATGAACATAGTGAAGTTTATTGACCATTAAACTTCTTACCGATCCACCAGCTCTCGCCTTAATTGCGTCCCTTAAATACAGAATCCCAACAAAGTTATCTTTCTTTCCTTCGTATACCGGGAACCTAGAGTGACCACTTTTGTGCAGTTCTTCCATTAGAACAGGACCAACTTGTTCTTCAATATTCACAAATTTAATAACTCTTTTTGGTGTCATTATTTCTGTTATGGTTTTTTCGCCAAATCTTAGTGCGTTCTGGGCAATCATTAAGTCTTCTTTTGGAATACGATTATCAAGTTGACCTTTTTGCTGACTAAGTAAATCGAGCAAATCCTGCCTTTCGTACAATCCAGTATGTAAATAAATGGGGGTAAACTTCATTATTTGTCGCTCAATTCTTGAAAGCAAAGGATACAAAAAATCAATAATTATCTGTAGTGGTTTTGCACTATATCGAGCTATCAGTCTACCCGTATAAGATCCATGACTTTTGGGCAACCATGCAAATCCCAACCATATCATTAAGGAAATGAGCACGGCGGATATCCAGAAATTAATATGACTCGATAGTAGCGCAAACAATAAGCCTCCACTCACTCCAATTACAAACCATAGAAAAATATCCAAACTATATCCAAAACCCGTAACTCTATACAAAGAACTAGCAAGTTTATCACCAGATCGAGCCTGTCTCTTTAACTCCTTAACAGAAATATGCCGATAAGTCTTTAAAAGTATGATCGTATACAACAAAACCATAACCAGCAAAATGCTAATAATAGATATCCACATACTTAATATCTTACTGTGGTTATGGATATTTTTCAAAATCTACAAATTAGGGTATTATTAAACTACTAAAAGTAATGGGAGATTTGTCGCGAGTATGAACAAACGTTTTTTGGTGGTAATGGCAGTTTTAATCTTGGTATTTGTTGGTTTTGTGGTCGTTAAAGGGCAAAAGGATAAGCAAAACAACCAAGGTACTTCTAGCGTTCAGCCCACAGAGCACAAAACGGGTGCCGGTAATAAGAAGGTAACGTTACTTGAATATGGTGATTTTCAGTGTCCATCATGTGGTGCATATTTCCCTGTGGTGGAAGAAGTTCGAAAAAAGTATGGTGACGATATCACCTTTCAGTTTAGGCATTTTCCAATAACCCAAATACACCCGAATGCCATGAGCGCACACCGTGCAGCTGAAGCTTCAGCTAAGCAAAACAAGTTTTGGGAAATGTATGAACTCCTATATCAGCGCCAACAAGCTTGGAGTTCTAGCAAAAATGCGACCCAAATGATGGAAGATTATGCCAGTGAGCTTGGTATGAATGTTGAACAATTTAAAAATGAATATAAAAGTACAGAGACTAATGCTCTAATAAATGCCGATTACGCAGCAGGTCAGAAAGTTGGCGTAGAAGGAACTCCAACATTTTTTATTAACAACACAAAAGTCACTAGCGACCCAAAGAACATTGAAGACTTTTCTAAGCTGATTGACGAAGCTATTAAAAAAGCCGAAAATTAACAGCTACTATTATCAATAGGAGCATATCACCAACGCTTCAGGTCAATAATTGTCCCGTAGCCATCAATCTTGGCGTCATTTATAGAATACGACCTACGGGCAACTTGATTTGCTGTATTTCCTTCTATGGTGTTTACGATAACCGGTGAACTCTTAGAAGCCGGGGTGGTATTTTCGACAATTCCAGTGTGGCTTGCTCCTGCTCTTGCAAAGATTATGATATCACCTGGAGCCGGAACATAGCCACTTTCTTTAGTTTTGTAGGTTCCAGTGAACATAAAGATATCTCTAAGATTAGGTGTACCAGAGACTCGATTATATACCAATGGTATCCTCCAAGCGCTTCTTTTATAAGCAACACTTCCACCTGGAAGTGGATATCCCGCAGTAGCATAAACCCAACTAACAAAATCCGCGCACCAGTTTTCTTTGTTATTCTCTGAATATGCAAGAACTTGGGCGTCCCATTCACGATGACCTATTTGTTGAGTAGCAACATTCACCACTCTAAGTCTTTGCCATCCATCAAAAGGCGCTGCCATGCTAAGCTTAAGTGCTACAAATCCACCTATTGCAACAATCAATACAGCTAGACATACAAAAAATTTCTTGTGCTTTTTAAAAAAATTTGCCCTGTTGGTTGCTTTTATTTTAGATCTTTTCACTCTTTTGTTTTTTTATTGCTTAGTTAACTATGAAAACATAGTATCACAATTGTAATAATTATCTAATTTAGGATTATTGTGGCTAGGCCGAGAAAAGCCAAAAAACCAAGAACATCAGTTGCAGTAGTAATAAATATTGTTGCGGATGTTGCAGGATCCTTTCGTAGCTTTGCCATAATCAAAGGCACTAGTGTGCCAAAAGTTGCGGCAACTATCATATTAATGACCATAGCAAGTGCTAGAATGATTGCAATCTTGGCGTCATGATCCTTAACCAGTACAACGAAAGCAACTAAAAATCCGTTGATTAAACCATTTATAACCCCAGCGCCAACTTCGTTCTTGAGTGTTTTAAAAGCCGTCCTCAAAGATATTTGCTTAAGTGCAATACCTCTAACTAAAACTGCTAAAGTTTGGGTGGCGGCATTTCCTCCCATACCAGCAACTATGGGCATATAAACTGCCAAAAGTACATACTCTGATATCGTTGATTCAAACTGACTAACAACAAACGATGCCAAAAAAGCAGTTGCAAGGTTTATTATCAACCATTTATATCGGAACTTCACTTTACGCGCTGAACTATCGGACACTCCTTCTTCGGAGCTAACACCGGCAAAGTCGTACAAGGTGGCTGCTTCTTTTTCTTCAATCAACTGCAAGACATCATCTGAGTAGATTATCCCCATGACATCTCCTGAGTCATTCAATACTGCTATTTTATTGTGTGGATGAGCTCTAAATTTATCAACTACCTTTTGATGATCTGCGGCATATGAAATTGTGGGTATTCTTTTTACATACTTACCTATTAATTCATTACGACCAGCTAAACCTAGCTCATGAGCGGGCAAAAAACCAGATAGTTTCCCCTCTTTTCTTACTAAAATAATCGGAGATCTACCGGTTTTAGTTTCATGTGTCTTAAATTTTTGGGCGACAGTCTTGATATTGTCTGTTGCTTCAACTGAAATATAATCAAGTGTCATCAAACCAGCCGCGGTATTCGCATCAAACTCTAATAATGTCGAAAGGGATTCTTTGATCTCCTCGCTAACCTGTGCCAAAACACTTTCTCGTTTAGCCTTAGTTAACAACTGAAGCATGTCTGTAGCTTGATCTGGGTCAACAACAGATAGTATCTTAACAAGATCCGGTTCTGGCATCTTAATCAGTAGGTCTTTACGTACTGATTTTGGGGCTTTTCGTAATATTTCCGCCTGTTTTTCGGTATTCTGTTCTAGAAAAATCTTCAGTCTTTTATCATACCTAAAAATAATATCTGGAAGTATCGTGTTTACGGAATCATTTATTTCTTCTACTGTAGGAAATTTCATTATTATACCTATTAACTTAAGAATTGTTGTTTTAGATTTATTTTATAAGTATACTACAAAACCATCACTCTCTATAATTGAATATCCAAAAAGTACTGATTCTTTGTATTTGATTATTCAAATTTTGCCAGTTTACTGAACTACTCTATAATTATTAAGGCAATAAACAAGAAGCTTTAAAAACATACAACCATACATGGAAGACGCATTCACCCAACTCAGTATCGTAATCGCAATTACTACTATTGTTTCTTTGATAATGCGTCGTCTCAAACAACCCTTAATACTAGGATACATTTTATCTGGTTTATTGGTTGGTCCTTCTTTGTTAAACGTCATCCATGACACAGAAACATTTGAGGCATACTCAAAGTTAGGGATCGCTTTGTTGTTATTCATAATCGGCCTAGGTATGAACGTAAAGGAAGTTCGTAGCCTGGGCAAGGTAGTAGTAACAACATCCCTGGCTACCTTACTGACAATCGGCTCAATTGGCGCCTTTGCCGCATCTGGTCTAGGATTTAGCAAGACAGAGTCGTTAGTTATAGGTTTGTCGCTATTTTTTAGCAGTACTATTATTATAGTTAAGATACTCTCTGACAAAAAGGAACAGAATCGCTTACATGGTCAAATAGCAATCGGGGTAATACTCGTTGAAGACTTCGTGGCCACCCTAGCATTATTGTTTGTAGTAGCGAATAAGAGTGGTGGTTTTGAAGCAAACGATTTATTTATGTTACTTGTTAAAGGAGTTGTATTGATTAGTTTATTGGTCATTTGTAGCACAAAAATACTCCCAAAGATTACAAGATACATGGCCTCCTCACAAGAAATGCTGTTCTTGTTTGCAATTGCTTGGGGGTTTGGAGTTGCTAGTTTATTTGAGGTTGTAGGTTTCTCTGTGGAAGTTGGCGCCTTATTCAGTGGTGTTGCGTTAGCGTCCTCGCCCTATGCACAAGAAATTAGCTCTAGACTTAAACCATTGCGCGACTTTTTTGTTGTGATATTTTTTATAACGTTAGGTGGCAGTCTAAATGTCTCACATATCTCGGGCGCAATATTGCCAGCAATAATCTTGTCAATGATAGTAATTATCGGAAAACCACTGGTCGTAACAACCTCAATGGGTCTTTTAGGGTACCCAAAACGGGTTAGCTTTCTGGCTGGTATAAATCTTTCACAAATCAGTGAGTTTTCTATTATATTAGTAGTCTTGGCTTCAGGCGTTGGTCTAGTGGGAGAACAAGTAAGTGCCGTTATGACACTTGTTGCAATTGCCACCATCGCTACATCCACATACATGATGTATTATTCTGACACCATTTACGGCAAGCTGTTTGAGAAAATCATAATAAAGCGTTTCGATAGAAATATCACCCACAAAGAGAAAAGAAAACATAATTCAATACCACTTGTATTATTCGGATATAGCCATGGTGGCCATGAATTTATAAAAGCCTTCAAAGAAATGGATAAGCGCTTTATTGTGGTCGATTATAATCCGTCCGTAATAGAGTCGCTAGAACAACGAAACATACCTTACATATATGGAGACGCCACAGACCTACAGCTTCTAGAAGAAATCAATGTAAATGAAGCGAAATTCGTAGTTACGGTTATTACTGATCATGCAACCAATGTCTTTTTACTTCAGCATCTTCACCAGCACAATCCAAAATGTATTGTTATTTGTCATGCCGACTCGGTTGCTGAAGCTATAGAACTATATGGTCTGGGAGCTAGCTTTGTGATTCTTCCACATTACATAGGCAACGAGAAGGTTAGTGGATTTATTAGACACAATGGCCTAAAGAAATCTGAGTTTAATAAGTATAGGACTAAGCACTTAAATTACTTGCAGAACCATTTTGAAGTAAACGACACCTATTGAGTCTTATATAATTGTTGTGTTTTGATATAGTCTAAGACTCTTGGATGTAACAAGTTCGATTCTGAACAATCATAGATTTGACTACGTACTAATGAAGACGATGCGTTGGACGATATTCCTGGAATTAGTCGATATCTAATTATCCCGAATTTTCTCTGCAAATCATCAATAAGTAACTTGTCCTGTTTTTGGCTGTGGTTGTTTCTGTTAACTATGCATAAACCCATAACTTTAAGCAGTTCATCAACCTTATTCCAGTTTGCAATATTCTTTATAACATCTGATCCAGTTATGAGCCAATACTCACTACCTTCATATTGCTTGCTCAAAATCGGCAATACTGTATCAATGGTTATGTTGTTTGAATTTATATCTAAAAAATCGATGTTCTGGTGGTTTTTGAGCGCCAGTTTGATCATGCGCATGCGATGATCATAACTCGAAACTCCAGTTTTATGTAACGGTATTTTCTCTATTAAAACCACGACTTTATCTAGTTGGCATTTTTGAATTGCCATTAAACAGGCCTGTAGATGTCCTTCATGAAACGGGTCAAAAGTACCGCTGAATATGCCTATCTTTTTAGCGCTTCCCATCAAATTATATCTGTTAACTTTTTTCCCAATTCTGGTTCGTGTTCATTTGTATGTAACAAAACTGCCCGCAGAGCTAGCCAAACACCAATCATTTCTAAGGTCTCTTCAAGTATAACCATACCTAAATTGTAGACAAGCAAAGACTTATCAAATGGAATTGACAAGAACTCAACCACTAAAGCGCCAAGCAAATATACAAACAACGCTATTACTAATCGTTTTGATGTATTTTTTGGTAAATTTTTGTGAAGTTCATACACTCCATAAATAACACCGATTAGTATTAACGGCAGTAATATTAACCATGCATTATCAATAAAATTTTGACGATCCCCAAATTTCGCCAAAATATGTAAAGCTTGTAGAAGCAACTCATGAAATGATGCGACCTCATCGATTGATATCAGTACACCAATCAAGGCAACTACGTACCAAGTTGTTTTATTTCTTTTGTTAACTTTATGTTTACCAACAATCCAAGCAAAACAACCCGCAATCAGTGCCAACATAGAATTTACCCAAGTAGGAAAGCTAAGCTCCTCATCCGAGCCAAAACGATTAACTACATCATTTAATACACGATTGTCGGTATGTAAAAACCAGAGCACAATTTGCCAAAAAACATGAAGCAAAACTGTTGTCAAGATTAACCACAGCAGAAAACTTAACAATCCTTTAAATTCTTTTGGCAATTTATTGCTTTGTGATAGATTTTTCATACTTTGTTATATTTTACTCTGTAATCTAGAATCACACGAGCGACAAATTCCACATGGGCCACACATCTTCTTTAACTCGCCTTCCTTGGGAGGTGCCTGACAGACTACACAGTGCATCTTTTTATTGAACTGGTAGGTTTGATTTGTTTCAGTTTTATTACCGTAGCCGGCTTCTCCTAGTTGAGATGCAGTATCGTCGCCCATACTGATAGTTAATCCACAACCGTTAAAATCTTCTCCTGACATAATTGACTGTTGCACTGAAAGAGCTATTTCGTAATTTAAGTTGTACTCGCTATCCTTGTTGAATTCTATAGTTGGCGTGATGGTTGATTCGCCAGCCAAACCCATAGCTTCATATCTCCTTTTTAGGGTTGCAACCACTCCATAAAGCACAGCTTGATTATCGCCAAAATAGTCAGCTCTTTCAGAATAATACTTGATCAAATCTTGTTGCTGTAATACAAAATCATAGGTATTAATAGGTTTATATTTTTGTCGACCTGCTTGCCACTCTCCGCCATAACGTAAATATAGAGAATGATCGTAAACTTCAACTAAGCCATCTAGAAGTTTTTTTTGAGCATCATGATCAAGCTTAAGGTAGATGCGCTGACCCAACAACTCTCCAGGTGATGGTTGATGACCAAACTGTAGGTATATAGATTCCAGTGCATGTCTTTCGCTACGGTCCAGTGATTGAGTCTGCATAGTCAACCCCCCATCTTCTTTCTTGGCTATAACCCTAAGCATGGATTGTTTTCGCTGACAATTATACCCCCCAACATCTGTAGTTTCGTTCATTAGCTCATCAGGAAAGTCAGATACTACAACCATTGTATTAAAATCAGATCCGTTCATCATTTGAATCATCTCTAGATACTCGTCCATTTCATGTTTACGTCTACGTAATTCAAAACTTAAATTATTAGATAATTTTTTAGCACTTTCTAAAGAGTCTGCAAAAATTGGCCCTAAGGCGCCGCCATCCTGGCCATAAAGTTCGTTTCCATCAAACTTAAACTCGAAACTGGTTCTCATATTGCCATCTAGTGCTTCTGCCAACCATGTCGTAGTATCATCGTAAAGCCTATGACCCCTGTCAAAACGTCGCTCTACAAGTGTCTCGCCTGTAAGTGTTTCCATATTAACCCCCTGCCTGTCGAGCTGGAGATTAAAAAATATACTCTTGCTCGAGAGATTTAATAACTGTATCGGGCTTTAACCGTTGCGGCACAGCATAGGAATTTCACCTATTTCCAGCTTTGTTGTTAAGTATTAGTAGTTTAGCACGCTTCGCCTACGCTACATGTAGTAGTATTAACTTCATTTATCACACAATGCAGTCAAAAGATATATAGTAAAGCTATGGAATTAGAAAAAGGAGAGCATCACAGGTTTGCGCCCCTTGAGCAGTGGCGAGAACAACAACAGACAGTTTCTGATGAACTAAACGCATTGGCTCAGCGACACGCAGATCGATCTAATGGCAAATTGACCACACTTCCGATTGACCACAACATTCACCTTGCACAAAGAATAACCACTCAATCCATAGACGGAACACCGACAGACATTGACAATATGATTGCTATTGGCAAAGCAGTCAATAGCGAGAATCCAGAAAGGTCATTAGAAATCTTAGATGTATTCAATCAAGAAGAACACGAGCGCAACCTCGTCACATCTCTGGGTGAGGATTTATTGTCAAAACAGAATATCATCGTAATAACTAACCACAGTGAGGTTCAAGATATTGCTGAGGCACTCGGAGCTTGCCATGTCGCCATAAAAGCTATAGGTCAAGATCGTGGTCGCGATTATCAATTCTCAACAAATATAATACTAAGTAAAATGATCGCTCATCTGGGATATTCTGGCATCCCGGCAGTCGATATTCTTACTCAAATATGCGACAAACAATACTTTAGCTTTCCAAAAACTGATTCTATTAGAGGCACGAATATTCCAGAGAAATTAGTCTCCGCATATAACTGGTCTTTGCGCCAAAGAATTAGAGCCAGACTAAAAGCAGGCGGCAATCTGTTTGGAATTGCGCCAAGCGGAACGGTCGATAAATCAGTAATTCCTGAAGACCCAAACTCGTCTACTCTTGCTCCAGTAACGAGAGGAACTGTTGAGATCCTAACGAGTGACAATACAAAGGTTTTGCCAATAGCCATTCATAAGCCAAACGATGAATTCATTTTTGAAATTCTAGGGACTCCTAGGCATATGAGAAACGAACACGATGTTCATGAAACTATGGAAGCAATCGCTGACGTTCTTTCTAGTCGGTCGGCGTATAAATCATTTACTTATCGAAGACCGTGATCTAGTTGATACAAATACAGTATTCTAAACTAACAGACTTATAAGTATCAACAACCCTAAGATAATTCTATAATACGCAAAAATCTTGAAATCATGCTTTGCTACGTATTTCAACAACCAACCTATCACCACAAAAGAAGTAATAAATGACGCAACAACTCCAGCCAATAATGCCACACCCCCGCCACTGATGGTTGATAATTCATCATAGCCATCTATTATTTTGTAAGCTCCTGCAATAAATAAAATTGGAATACTCAAATAGAACGAAAAGGCAGTTGCCGTAACACGATCAAACCCACACAGGAGTCCTCCCATAATTGTAGCTCCCGAGCGAGAGACTCCTGGCACTAAAGCTAAAACCTGATATAAGCCTACGCCAAGAGCTTGGCGAGTGGTTATTTTGTCAAGCTGGGGTTGAATCTTCGAAGGCTTAGCCTTGTGGTAATTCTCAATTAACCAAATCATAACCCCTCCAATAATTAATGCCAGGGCTATAGCCAACGAGTTTACTCTAAAATCAAATGCCTTTACTAATAGTAATCCACCCAAACAGGCAGGAAGAGTTGCAATAATCCAGACCATCCAAAACTGCTTAGCTTGTTTACTGCCCCTAAGTAAATCTTTAGTCTTGCTAGCAAGATCATCTTTGTAATACCAAACCACCGCACCCAATGCGCCCATCTGAACGACAACCGCAAAAATTTCTGCTGTATCTTTATAGCCAATCAAGTCCTGCGCTAACAAGAGATGTCCTGTACTAGATATTGGTAAAAATTCAGTAAATCCTTCTAAGATTCCAAGTATTATTGCCTGCAGTATCGCCATATAAATATACTACCTCAATTACCTTTTGGTTTTATTCTTTAAGCTACTCAATCTGGATATAAAGCTTTGTGATGCACCATCAAAACCAAGGATCTTTAAGGCACCGACCAAAACGTAAAGTTGATTAATTTGGTCTTGTGATGGAACTTGTTCTTGTTCGGCAGTCATGAAATAGTATTCTATTTTTTTAACCAACCACTTTTCTTCTTTTTCTGTAACTCGATTTGTTTTTATGGATTCTTCTGCGCCCTTTACTGGCTCCAAAGATCTAGCTGAGTGATCACGTTTAATTAAGTGCCCTCTTGCTACTAAACTATTAATATGTAGCGCAACTGTGGCAACCGAATTATAGTTCATGCCGGTCTTTATTTCTCGATAGCTTGGACTATAACCATGCTGGGTAATAAATTCGCTAATAAAATCCAGTAATGCTTTTTGTTTTTTAGTTGGCCTAGTTGTTTCTACTGATTTATTTATATTGCTTCCCATAGTTTTATTTCTTAGTGTTTAATTTTTTTCGTTTAACTATCTTTGGTCTCTTTAATGTTGGCGAAGCTGCACGCCGTGGATGAGGTGTTGTCTTGCGTGCGAATACCCATAGTTTATACCAAACATAGTTCCAAACCGTAAAGAATCCTGCCGATACAAATTGACCAATATACGGAGAAACACCAACTTGACTCAAGCCCCAAACTATAAAAGTATCAATCCCTAGATTTACTATAGAAAGCAAGACATATCGCACCGTAACTTTATCAAGATCTTTTCGAGAGTTCTTATCCTCAAAAACCCAGAATCGTTCAAGTAAAAAGTTAACAACTAGTCCAAAAACGTAAGAAATTATCTTTGACGAAACAATATCAAGCCCCAGGAACGAATAACACAGAGCAAACATTGCATAACCAGACCAAAACCAAGCTCCCCCAGTAATTGAGTACTGAATTATTTGTTTAATATTTTGCCTGTTTTTCTTAGTTTTTTGTTTCATCAGATTACATATAGTATAACAGTTTTGAAATGTTTATGGTTCTTATTAACCCCTTAAGCTGTTATTATACAGTTAGGATTATGAAGAACAACGCGTCCTTTGTTTACAGTTTTTGTCTAATAATACTTGATTTTTTCGCCATTCTATCTTCTTTTGTTATTGCCTATATATTACGAGTCAAGATAGACGAAAGATCTCTGATAGAATTTGTTTCGGCACGTTCATTTTTTGCGACACTAATCGTTCTTACATATTTCTGGATCGTGATTTTTGCACTAATTGGCCTATATAATAGCTCAATTTATGAAAAGCGATTCTCTGAATTTGGGCGTCTTGTTATTGGATCCTTCGTAGGCCTGTTATTCATTCTTAGTATTGCCTATGTTAGCAAAGAAACCATATTTCCGGCACGATTAGTCCCTGCCTATGGCTTTGTATTATCAGTATCTTTATTAGTAATTTTTCGTAATCTAGCTAGATTTATTCGTAGTAGGTTATTTCGTTATGGAATAGGTGTTAGCAATCTACTGCTTATTGGTGATTCGCCAGTAATCAAAGAGTTGCTTGATCTATTTAACGATAAAAATTCAGGTTATCGAACTATTGGTGTCGTTGGCTACAAAGAGACCTTACCAACTAAAGTTAAGGTCTTCGACAGCTTTTCAAATGCTTGCAAACAATTAACATCAAAAAATATTCACGCTATTATACAGGCCGACTTATATAATAGCCCGAACAAAAATAACGAAGTCCTCGAATATGCTCAACAAAACCATATTTCGTACCGATTTATTCCTGGAAACACCGAGCTTTTCGTTGGAAATATTGATGTCGAATTATTTAGATCATCCATACCTGTTGTGGCGGTTAGTCAAACTGCCTTGAGTGGATGGGGTAGAATAGTCAAACGATTATTTGATTTGGCGATCGCCCTACCGTTAGTGGTTTTGTTATCTCCGGTATACTTAGTTATCGCTCTGTTGGTGTTCTTATCCGATTTTGGATCTCCAATTTTTAAACAAAAACGAATCACCAGATATAATCGCACTTTCACAATCTATAAATTTCGTACTATGAAACATAAGTTTAGCGGAATAAGCCCCGAGGAAGCCTTCGCAAAAATTAACAAACCAGATCTGGCTAGACAGTATCGGCAAAATGGCGATTATTTACCAGATGACCCCCGCATTTCTAAACTGGGTCATATTTTACGAGTTTCCAGTCTTGATGAACTGCCCCAGCTTTGGAATGTTATCAAGGGTGATATTAGCTTAGTGGGTCCACGAGCATTAGTTCCAGAAGAAATAAAGCAAGCTAAGAATAATCATCACATTTTGAGCGTTAAATCTGGCGTTACCGGTTTAGCTCAAGTTTCTGGGCGAAAAGATATTAGTTTTGATGAGCGTCGCAAACTGGACGTGTATTATGTTCAGAACTGGAATTTCTGGTTAGACTTAATAATTCTAGCAAAAACATTCCGGATTATTATTAACGGTCGAGGTGCGAAGTGAGCAAACCAAAAGTCGCCATAGTTCACGACTGGCTTATTGGCGGAGGAGCCGAAAAAGTAGTTGAAGCAATCCATCAAATGTACCCAGACGCACCAATCTATACCAGCTACGCTACGGATGAATGGCGCCAACGACTTCACAACAAAGTTATAACCGGTTATTTGCAGAATTGGCCTTTTAACAAGTTAAGAAAATTTATTCCTTTTCTACGTATTAAGTGGTTCGAGTCGTTAGATTTCTCAGATTATGATTTAGTCATATCCTCGAGTGGAGCCGAAGCTAAAGGTGTTATTACTAACAAGCAGACGAAGCATGTTGCCTATATACATGCACCAACACACTATTATTGGAGCAGATACGATGAATATTTGAAGCATCCGGGTTTTGGAGTGTTCGACCCTCTGGCACGTTTAGGGTTAAAGATTTTAGTTTCTCCACTAAGAAAATGGGATTACAAAGCTAGCCAGCGTCCAGATGTGATAATCGCCAACTCTACATACACCCAAAAACAAATCAAAAAATACTACAATCGAGAAAGTTTAGTAGTCTTTCCTCCTGTTGATATTGAAAGATTTAAGCCCAACAAACAACATAAGCGTAGTGGTTTTGTAATTGCGGGCAGACAAACACCCTACAAGCGTTTTGATTTAGCCGTAAAGGCCTGTTCACGTCTTAATAAACCATTGTTAGTAATAGGTGATGGTCCAGAAAATCAAAAATTACGCAACCTTGCAGGGCCATCAGTTACCTTTAAAACCAATGTATCTGACAGTCAACTTATCGACGCTTTTCAATCAGCCGAAGGTTTTATTTTCCCAGGAATTGATGACTTTGGAATAGTAGCAGTTGAAGCAATTGCTTCCGGTTGTCCAGTGATCGCCTATCAGTCTGGCGGAGCCCTGGACTATATAAAACCAGATAAAACAGGTGTTTTCTTTGTGAAGCAAACGGTTGATAGTCTTATGGAAGTTTTGGAGAACTATCACCCAATCAGGAAGGTTCCATTTCCTTCTCAGTTCAGTCAGGACGAATTTAAAACATCGTTAGCTAAACACTTACCGTAGCAAACTATAACCTGCCGTTGGTGCCGACATTCCATAACGGCCTCCACCATAAATCATACTGCACGAGGTTTCCGTCAGACTGCATGAAAAGAAGCTTAGAGCTTGCTCTCATCCCCGACCACCAAATTGCGCCACCATATCTGTTATAAATAACCAGATTGCCATCATATTGAACCTCAAGCCTTGACCCAGGATTACCAAACGTTCTGGTGTTCC